>JAHOYS010000080.1 GCA_019038815.1 Desulfobacterales bacterium
ACGACAAGATCTGCCGGAACATCCATTTCCTCGTTAAAGGTCAGACTGTCCTTAACTTTTACCTGCAATGGACAATCAGGATTGGAGCTTAGGGTTATTTCAGGCTGGGCATCAGCCTCATACCGCATGAAAACCACCTTGTTTTTGGATGCCTGATTGTACAACTCTTCCTGTCCCCGTCCATAGGTTCGAATATCTCTGTACATTTCATAAATACCGGTTTCAGGAAAATTTTCTCTGATCTGGTTTGATGCATTCAGCATGGCAGCGCAGCATGTTCTGGAGCAGTATTCATTGAGTTGCCCATTTTCTTTAGGCTGATGGATCCCCGGTATCTGACGGCTGCCCACGCAATGAATCATGACCATATTTTTAATAGTCTTCCCATTAACCTCAAGCACAGATCCAGATTTGTTTTCTTTTAAAATAGGAATCAAATCCTTGAGAGTAATTACCTGTTCATGTTGATCAAAGCCGTATTCGCCGTCAAAGGGCGTATAGGAAACAGATCCTGTTGCCATAACAATGGCTCCGGTATCTATTGTGAATTTTTTATTATCAGGTTTTGTTACTATATCCAGGCTGAAGTTGCCCACATATCCTTTCACATCTTGAATTTTACAATCTGTATGAATCGTGATGGATTTGTGGTTGACCACCTGGTCCAAAAGTTCCTGAAGTATATCCGAGGCTTTTTCTCCGGAAGGGGCAAGCCTGTCAAGATTATTCAGCTGCCCGCCAAGGATTGATGATTTTTCAATAAGTGTCACATCAATCCCTTTTTGAGCTATATCCAATGCGGTTTTAATACCGGCAATACCGCCTCCGATTATGGTGGTATGCTTTTTGGCTTCAACCCGGATGGGATCAAGGGGTTTGAGTAATTTTGCCTTGGCCGTGGCAGATGCGATAAGAACCGAGGCCTTGTCAGTGGCAGTATCCCCGTGATGAACCCAGGAGACCTGTTCTCTAATATTGGCATGTTCATAAATAAAGGGGTTGGAACCCGCCCTTTTAATTGCATCCCTGAAAGTAGTTTCATGCAGACTTGGTGCACAGGATGCAACAACCACCCGGTCAATTTTACCGCTTTTTAAATCCTCTATGATCATTTCCTGGCCGGGATCCGAGCACATGAACATCTCGGTTTTCGCCACGGCAACCCCGGGCATTTTTTCAACCCTGTTTCTGACCTCTTCCACATCAACATGGTCAGAGATATTGCCCCCGCAATAGCATATATAGACACCTACTTTTTGATTTTTTTCACTCATCTTTAATTCTCCACAAGACTTTTGGACATGAATTTAGCAGCTTCCATGGCAGCACAGCCCGATTCTGTAATGGTGTCCACAATATCTTTGGGTCCTGCTGCAGCTCCTGCTGTGAAAAGGCCGTCCATATTGGTGAGTACCGGAGATATTTTGGGTTTTATTGAAGTGATGAATTCATCGCTATCTTTGGAAACAGGACAAATAGACTCAGGATTCCAACCCGGAATCATTCCCATGGAAAGAACAACCAGATCATGGTCTGCCGTTGCAATACCGGAACCATCCTGAAGTTCGTATCGGACCTGGGCACTGCCGTTTTCACCTTTATCAATTCTGGCAACCTTGGCTTTGACAAACTCAATACCCATGGCTTTCGCGTTTTGGTAAAATTGTTCATATCCTTTTCCAAAGGCCCTGATATCCATGTAATAAATTGTGATGTCTGCAAGGGGCAGAGAACCTGAGAGCAACATTGCCTGCTTGATGGCATACATACAGCATACCCTTGAGCAATAGGAAACCCCCATACTTTTGTCCCTTGAACCTGCACATTGGACATAGGCAATGGAATCGGGTTCCATGCCGTCTGAAGGTCTTAATACCCTGTTGTATGGCCCATGGGGGGCCAAAAGTCTTTCCATCTGTAAAGAATCAATTACATTGGGTATCTTGCCGTTGCCGTATTGGAAATTGTCTTTCACGGGAAGCAGGTCAAATCCTGTGGTAATAATGGCTGTTTTTGCAGTAATTATAAACTCTTCGGGTTTCTGAAAATAATCAATTGCATTTGTGGGACATGCTTTTTCACATTGCCCGCAAAGCATGCAGTTCTCTATATCCATCACAGGCAGTTGGGGTATGGCATTTGAAAATGGTATACAAATCGCTTTTGTGGCGCTTAAACCGCCTTGTTCCATATCAGGGATATGTACCGGACAAACATATTCGCATTGTCTGCACCCGATACATTTTACCGGGTCAACATATCTCGGGTTTTGAGTAATCAGAGCCTTGATGCCGGAAGCTTCCCCGGAACCAAAATGGTCTAATGTGTTAAGGTCACAATATGTAAACAAGGTGATATTTTCATGGTGAGCAACAGCCGACATTTTAGGTGTGGTAATACAGCTTGCGCAGTCAAGAGTGGGAAAAACTTTTGAAAGCCGGATCATTTTGCCCCCAATGGAAGCATCTTTTTCCAGGACAGCAACCGTATATCCCTGATCGCCAAGGTCTAAAGCTGTCTGTAAACCTGCAATGCCGCCGCCCACAACCAGCGTATCAAAGTTTTTAGTATTTGTGGGGACCATACATCCTCCTGAAATTTTTTTTAGTTCACTGCCAAAAAAAATGACAGTGAACTTTATAATTTATACTTTTGCTAAAGTTATGCCGTAAATTGAGGCGGACCAAGTTCATTCACCAACTGGTCCATCTGTTTTACCTCATTTAAAAAGGCCCGGTTACAAACGGTACAGATGGCTGTCAGGCGAAGACGTTTCAGATCAAGCTCCATTGCCTTCATTTTTTTATAAACACTATCCAGCCTTTTTGCCAGGGCCTTATAAGCACCTTCATATGGGCATTCTTCACCACAGGACATGACAATGATACCGCTTATCCCTTTTTTAAAGCAGTCGATATAAAAGGATTCAGGGAAAAGTACAGGCGCCCGTACTCTTAAAATATAAGTGTTTGCGGGATAGGTTGAATGGGCCTGACCCACTGAATCTGCTCCGGGATAGGCGCAGGCCTCTGTAGCTAATATTAAAATTTTGTTTTCTTTTTTTTCAGCCTGGGGTGACATCACCACCTGCCTATTTGTTTCTAATGATAAAATGCCGGTCATATCCGTCTGCTTCA
>JAHOYS010000104.1 GCA_019038815.1 Desulfobacterales bacterium
TTGTAAACAATATCGCAAATGAGTAAGATTGATTGTTAAAGTATTACATATTGAGCCTGGTACGCCTATACACCTGACATTTTTGTATGAAGGTTGACAGTATTTGTATTTGAGGAGGCAAAATGAGAAAAGCCATGTTGATTGTTGTCATACTTTTTTTTGCAGTCAGCTCACAGGCTTATGCCCAAGACCGGACGAATGCTGAAACAATCGTAAAGAAAGCATTTGATTACTGGCGGGGCGACGCCTCTGTCTCAACTATAACTATGACCATTCATCGTCCTGACTGGGAGCGCAGCATGACCATCAAGGCCTGGACCCGGGGTGAATCCGATTCTTTGTTTGTTATCACCAACCCTGCAAAGGACAGAGGAAACAGCACCCTTAAAGCCGGCAAAGGAATGTGGATGTACAATCCAAAAGTAAACCGGGTCATCAAACTTCCCCCTTCCATGATGTCTCAAGGCTGGCAGGGATCAGATTTTTCCAACAACGATCTTGCAAAAACCGACAGCCTTATCAAAGATTATGTGCATACCCTGGAAGACACAAAAGTCGATGACGGCAAGAAGGTCTATTCCATAAAGTCAATGCCCAAACCTGATGCCCCCGTTATCTGGGGCATGATCAAACTGACCATACGTGAGGACAATATCCTTTTAAGAGAAGAGTTCTTTGATGAAGACTTTATGAGTGTAAAGATAATGACGGCATGGGATATCCAGATGACCGGCAGCAAGCTTTTCCCCATGAAATGGAAAATGCAGAAATCAGATGCAGATAATGAGTACACCCAGTTTGTATATGAGAAGATTGATTTTATAAAAAGTTTGAGTAAAAATATTTTTACCCGGACGTATTTAAAAAATCCGAGTATCTAAGGGGATACTGCATGTCTATAGAATTAAAAATGGCGTGGCGCAATATCTGGCGAAACCCCCGGCGGACACTTCTGACCATTGCCGCCATTGCTTTTGCAAGCTTGATCCTTGTGTTTATGCTTTCTTTCCAGCTGGGCTGTTATGAAACAATGATCAATACGTCTGTAAAAATCAGTACCGGCCATTTGCAGGTCCAGGCAAAGGGTTATCTTGAAGATAAAAAAATGCGTCTTGTTATAAAAGATCCTGATCAGGTCGCAAAACTTCTTGATTCGGTTAAAGGTATTAATGCTTACACCTTTCGGGCTAATGGGTTCTGTCTTGTAACGTCGGATAAAAGAACGTACGGGGTTGTTGTAACCGGGATAGATCCATTACGGGAAGCCGGTGTTTCCACCATAAAATCACTTATTCGTAAAGGCAGTTACTTAGCTGAGGATGATGAGACTTTCGCCCTTATAGGCGAACACCTTTCAAATAATTTAAAAGTGGGTATCAACGATGAGTTAACCATACTGGGACAGGGGCGCGATGGTTCAATCGCTGCAGCTGTGCTTACCATAAAAGGTATTTTTAATTCTGGTATTGGTGAGTTTGATCGAAATGTCATCATGATGGGGCTTAAAGGATTTCAGGAAATCTTTTCAATGGATAATAGTGTACATGAAACAATAATTGCAGCCAATTCCCTTGGTGATGTTTCCATGGTTAAACAGGAAATTAAAGATAGTTTTTCTATAACCGGAGAAAATGAATATCTTGCAGTTCCTGACTGGATGGAAATTATGCCGGGCTTGCTCCAGGGGATTCAAATAGATCTGTTCAGCGGTATTATCATGTATATCATTCTTATCATTGTTGTTGCCTTCAGCATTTTTAATACATTTTTAATGGCTATTTTTGAAAGAACCCGGGAGTTCGGCGTCATGATGGCCATAGGGACAAGTCCTTCAAGGATTACAAAGCTTGTCATGTTTGAATCTATTTGCATGACCATTGTGGGAATTGTTCTGGGAATCATTATTGGCAGCCTTGTAACGCTTTATTTCCAAAAGCATGGGATTTATATCGCAGGTACGGAAGATATACTTAAACAATATGGGATTCCAGACAGATTATACCCGAGGCTGTCTCTGATTTCAGCCTCAGCAGGGCCTTTGGTCGTATTTGCGATTACTTTTGTGTCTTCTGTTTTTCCTGCTTTAAAGATAAGAAAACTTAAACCTGTTGAAGCTATGGCCAATGTATAAATAAAAGATAAGAAATTATGTATGCAGTATTAGCGTGGAGAAATATCTGGAGAAACCCGAGAAGAACCATTGTGATTCTGCTGGCAGTGATCATTGGTGTCTGGAGTATGATTCTTCTGGGTTCCCTTATGCGGGGAATGGAAACTGAAATGGTGAGAAACTCCATATCCACCCTTACCGGCAGTATCCAGATCCATCACAAAGATTATCGTAATGATCCTGTTGTTGAAAATTCCATGGGTGATGTGGATAAACTTGACAAGGCCTTAGCTGTGAGCCTTGGACAAGGTGCATTCTGGACAAAAAGGGTCAGGGTAAATGCAGTTGCTTCCAATGCCAGGCATACAGGCGGGGTGACGCTTGTAGGGATTGAACCTGAAAAGGAAGCAAAAATATCATTCCTTGGCAAGGCCATGATATCAGGACGATATCTTACATCAGAAGATAAAAATAAAATTGTTGTGGGAAGAGCATTGCTTAAGAAATTTAATACAAAAATCGGTAATAAATTGATTCTTATGTCCCAGGATACCCAAAATGAAATTGCTTCAAAAGCGTTCAGGATTGTAGGGATTTTCAGTGCAGAATCAGAAAGCGTTGAAAAGCAATTTGTTTTTGTCCCCATATCTCAGGCAGCCGGGATGCTTAAAATGGGGAAATCAATTTCAGAAGTTTCCATCAAGCTGCCCAGACTTGATATTACCGGCAAAGAAGAAGCCCGTGCTGCAAAAAAATTAAAAGCCGTTGTCACAGATGATACATATAGTATTGAAACATGGCAGCAGCTGTTACCCATGATGAAGGCATACCTTGAGATGTCAGGGTTTTTTCTTTATATCTGGTACGGTGTGGTTTTTGTTGCAATGGGGTTTGGTATTGTCAACACAACCCTTATGGCCATTTTTGAAAGAATGAGAGAGTTTGGTTTGATGAAGGCCCTTGGGATGAAACCCTTCCAGGTCATTAAAGGAGTTGTGACAGAGACTTTTTTTCTTTTAATT
>JAHOYS010000394.1 GCA_019038815.1 Desulfobacterales bacterium
CCGGGAGTTTGAAAGAGGTGTCAAAGAATACCAGACCCAGAATTATGAGGCTGCCAGCAGAATCATGGGACAGCTTCATAAAAACAATCCTAAAAAATTGTATGACACCTATCTTTCTTTGATTCGGAAGTCTGACCATTCTAAGCTCTAAGGACTCGATGACGGTTTTTTCAGCCACAGTAAATATATAGCCAATAATATAAAGAACCAGATAATAAAGGTGATCGGGAACCAGGAAAAGGTATCCATAAAAACGGTGTTTTCAACATCTCCTGAATGAATGCTTTGTTTTTTGATTTTTAAAACAAGGGCATATAGAATGCCTAAAACACCATAGGAAATATTATAGGCCAGGCCTTTAAAGCTTAAGACAGTCGCTCTCTGGTCAGATGATGTGATCTGGTTGATATAAAAGCTGACAAAAAAACCGGTGAAATACATGGCGCTGAAAGTGATCAAAGCAGGTAACAACCCGGCATAGGGCCAGAAAAAACTCATTGTGGCAAGACCTGTAAGGGTTAATCCGGCTGTGATCCAGATTGCATGCGGGGGGGAATTGTTTTCTGCGATTTTCTTTGCCATTTTGGGAATTACAAGTCCGAACATGGCAACAAGTGATCCGATGATACCGAAAGTGGATTCAGGAAGTTCGATCATCCTGTAGTATTGACTGGAAAGGGTGATAGTCATCCTGATAATGCCGTCAAACAGCATACCGAAAAGTATGACTGACAGGGCAAAAGGAGTTTTGAAAATCCAGAGACCTGCTTTGAGCGTCAGGCCAAAAGCCTGCCGGACAGGTGATGTTTGTGTATCAGATACAGACGGACTGGAATCAGGATCTTCCATTCTCAGGGTTGTTACAAATGCACAAATTGCCAGGATAAAGGTAAGGTATAGGGGAAACCGCATGGTAGTTTCCTGGGAAAAGGTTATGGCAAGGCCGAAAAATCTGCAGATTTTTTCAAGCAGGTTTGGATCATAAATGGCGGCACCCACACTCATGGCAACAATAAATCCAATGGATTGAAACCGCATTAAGACTTCCAGCACTCTGCCCCACTGGTCAGGGTCACCTTTTGCTGCCAGGGAATCATAGGCAATGGCTTCATCGGCCCCGCTGGCAGCAGCTTCTGCAAGTCCGCTTAAAACCCGGTTGATTAAAAAAATAATAAAAATAATTGACGGGTCTGTTCTGGGGACAAAACTGATGATGCCGATCTCAACAATCATGATGAATGTTGCAAAGACAAGCAGCCGTTTTCTTCCGATAATATCGGCAAGAGCTCCTGAAGGGACTTCGGCAAGAACTATGGTGGCAGCCCAGACAGCATTAAGGATGGAAAACTGGGCCACGGTCAGGCCGAAATCAAGGAACAGGATAGTAAAAACCGGGTAGTAGAATCTTGAATTAAAAAAGACTTTAAAGGCAATAAATAACCGGATATTGAGGATGGAAAATGTCGGTGTCAATGTTCGATTATTCTTTGGTTATCAGAGTCTTTAAAATATCTTCTTTGCCGATAATACCCAGAAGTCTTTTACCATCCACCACCGGTATGGTGTGAAAATGTTTTTCCACCATAAGGGTTGCAATTTCAGATACAGGGGTGTCTGAAGCCACGGCAACCGGGTTTTTGATCATGGCCTGTTCAACGGTTGCGGCTGATATTTTTTGTAAAGTGTCTTCCAGTTTTTTGGATGATGACAGGGGAATAATACTGTCAAGGATGGTAAAAATCGGGGGAATGGGCATTTCTTTCTGCTGGAAGATCAGGTCGCTCTGGCAGAGGATTCCCACCAGTTCTTCTTTATCATTTACTACCGGGACTCCGTTGATGTGATTATCTAAAAGGATTTTCACTGCCCTGGGTATTTCTGTATCCGGGGTGACACTGATAATGTTGGTTTCCATGATATCTATGGCTTTGATCATGTGTCCTCCTTATGAATGAACGGATTTTATAATTTATTTCGTTCACAGGTGGTTCAAGCTTTATTTACTATACATGAATACCGGTTTCAGGTAAAGCATCAGTTGCGGGCTGATGGAAAAAAGCTTGACATTATCTTGGTACATTGGTAACAATATAGCAATTTTAATTCAGAATATTTTGGGAGTTGTATTGATAATGATCAATCGAAATTTTCTTTATCTGCTGACCGGTCAGTTTGTTTCACAGGTAGGGGATAAATTCCATTATATTGCCCTGTCATTCTGGGTGTTGAAAACAACAGGGTCCTCGGCAAAGATGGGGGCGGTGCTGGCAGCTTCCTTAATTCCTTCTTTGGTCCTTGGTTTTTTTTCTGGCGCTTTTATTGATCGGTATAACCGCAAAATTATTATTGTGGGAACGGATCTGCTGCGGGGACTTATTCTTTCTTTATTTGCCGTTCTTTTCTATTTTGAAATGATGAATTTTTATGTGATTTTACTGATGCAGATGCTTTTGAGTGTTAATGCCGCCTTTTTTGACCCGGCCATACCTTCTGTGATTCCACAGATAGTGGATGAGAAAGACCTGGCCTCGGCAAATTCAAAGCACCAGTTTGTGAATGGATTTTCCACCATTGCCGGCGCTTTTTTAGGGGGAATTTTTATTTCAGCGTTTGGATATTTATGGGTATTTATCATTAATGCTGTTTCATTTATTCTGTCAGCCGGGCTTGAATGTTTTATTCATATCCCCTCCACATTGAAGCAGGCACAAAAGGAAGAACAGCCAGGCATATTAGATGATATGAAACAAGGGTATCAGTATATTTTTTCAAAGAGGGTGTTGGTGATTCTTTTATTTATGGTGATGATCATTCATTTTTTTGTGGGTTCCATAGAAGTGTTTATGCCGGTGATTGCCAATGCAATTTCAGAGGATGGGCCAAAAAACTTTGGATTTTTTCAAGCTGCATTCGGGCTTGGAACCATTATAATGGCTATGGTGTTGAGTATTAAAAGTATTTTTGAAAAGGAAAAAACAGCACTTTTTACAAGTGTTTTTTTCATCGGGCTGCTCTATGTTGCGGCATCTTTTTTTAAAGGAAATGAAACGGTTTTGATATCCCTTTTCCTTGCCATGATATTTTTATTTGGCTGCTGCATTATCTGCGCAGGCATTTCATTCAAGACGC
>JAHOYS010000187.1 GCA_019038815.1 Desulfobacterales bacterium
ATCCCGGACCCGATAACTGCAGCCTTTCTGACTTTTCTTATCATGTTTTCCTCCTGTTTCAAGGGTTGTTATCAATAATTATGAATGAGTATTCATTTCTGATTAACAGATAATCATCAAAAATGTCAAGAAAAATTATTTAGAAAAACAGATTGGTTTATCAGAAAAATTTTCATTCAATTTCAAACTGTTAGATACATCGGCTTTTCAAAGTTTAACGCTTCGATATATCATTTGACAAAAATAAAACGATATGAATAGTCATTCATGAGTAAATTCTCATGTTCCTTGTAATAAATTGACGGGCCTGATAATGTGAAGCAGTAATTTTTGAGGATATTTGTTGATCGGAGACATTTGATAGTGCTGAAAGGCCCCAAAATTAAATCTTCTGATACCCTGAACATCGACTCAGTTATCAGTTTCATTCTATCTCTTCAAAGGGAATCCGGAGATATCCCCTGGTATACGGATGGGAAAACAGATCCCTGGGATCTTGTAGAAACAATTATGGGATTGAATATCGGGAAAAGTTTTGATGCATCATACCGCGCATTTGAATGGCTGAAAAACATTCAGAATCCCGATGGTTCCTGGTATTCTTCCTATATCAACGGAGAACCCGGTGACCGGACCTGTGAAACCCATATGGCTGCCTATATCTCTGTTGGCCTTTTTCATACCTGGCTGATGAATAAAGATACCCCGCTTCTTGAAAATATGTGGCCGGCAATGGAAAAAGGGATCAATTATGCCATCAGTCTGCAGGTAAAAAGCGGAGAGATATACTGGGCCAAAAGCCCCGACGGCAAGATTGATCCCATGTCTCTTCTGGCAGGTTCAAGTTCCATTTTCATGAGTTTAAAATGCGCTTTGGCTATTGCGGGTATTCTTGGAAAGCGCAAAATTTCATGGGAAAATTCCTTTGCCAGACTGGGTAAATCCATCCGGGAAAACATCCATAACTATAATGTCAGCAAATCCAGGTTTTCCATGTATTGGTTTTACCCCATTTTAAGTGGTGCACTTACAGGAGAAAGAGCAGAACACAGAATTGAAAAATACTGGAATAAATATATTATAGAAGGACAGGGGGCAAGGTGTGTGTCTGATCAACCCTGGGTAACCATCGCTGAAACATCGGAGCTTGTGCTTGCCCTGTATGGTATGGGATATATGGAAAAGGCCGCAATTGTGTTCTCCTGGATTCAGGACAGAATGTATGACGATAAAACATTCTGGTGCGGGTATACCTATCCTGATATGGTGATCTGGCCCGAAGAAAAAATCTCCTGGACCAATGCAGTGGTTCTTATGGCTGCGGATGCATTGTATGATTTAACACCTGCATCAGGCCTTTTCAGTCACAGTGCATGGGATGGATTTGTTTATACGGAACTTGTCAATTGATAAAAGATTACCGCCCTTATTATATCAAAAAAGCATGGTATCAGCTCCAGCATATCTATATCCGCCATAAGCTTTCTCCCCAGTTGAAATCTCTTGGAAAACATCCTTTTATTGTAAAACCCTGGCATATTGAAATATTTGGCGGGCCGGTCAGCATCGGGGACAATATTACCCTTTTAGGCTGTTCTGATAAAAAGACCCGGTTGACGGTCTGGTCGGATAAAAAAGACATCAGGGGAATTACAATCGGTGATCATGTCCTGATCTCTCCCGGGGTCAGGATCAGTGCGGCTAACAGCATATCTATTGCAGATTCCTGCATGCTGGCAAGCCATGTCTATATTACCGATTCAGACTGGCATGGCATTTATGACAGATCCATGCCGCCTAAAGAGAAAAGCTTTGTGATTCTTGAAGAAAATGTATGGGTTGGAGACAGCGCAATCATCTGCAAAGGGGTGACCATTGGGAAAAACAGTATTATCGGTGCAGGATCTGTGGTCACTTCAGATATACCTGCCAATATGATTGCAGCGGGAAATCCTGCTAAAATCATTAACCGGCTTGACCCGTCTGAATCCATCATCACACGGAAAGACAGGTTTTCAGATTCGGATAAGATGACACATCTTCTTGAATCAGCAGAAAAAGAACACCTTCAAGGCAACACACTTTTCGGATGGATCAAATCATTCTTTGTTCCGGAAAAGAACGGTTAGTTCAAATTAAAACCACAACAGAAAGTGCAATAAAAGACAGCAGGGTTGACAGCATGATCGCAGCAGAAGCAAGCTGGGTGTCACTGTTCATCTGGGCAGAAAGAATATATATGGATGTTGCCGTGGGCAGCGCGAAAAAAATCATTCCAGCCTTGAATGGAATTCCTGTAATGGAAAATGCTTTTAAAAGAAAAAAGCCAATTATCGGCAGTATCATTATTTTCAGCAGGGATGCAAGCAAAGAAAATTTAGTATTGTGTTTGAGCCCTGTAAGAGTCAAAGAACCACCAATGGAAATCAGGGCCAACGGCATGGTGACAGAGGTCATAAGGGTAAGTGTGTTATCGATAAAAACCGGGAAAGACAGATGGGATCTGGAAAAAATAAGTCCTGCAGCACATCCCAGGATTAAGGGATTGGAAACCAGTGCCTTTAATAGATACTTTACGTGTTGTCCAGGACTTCCTTTTTTCCCGGAATACCAGATCAAAGTTGAAACAGCAAGAACGTTTATAATGGGTATGGCAAATCCGATGAGGATACCAAAGTATCGAATACCTGATTCTCCAAGGGCATTCATGACAATGGCCATGCCGATATAGGTGTTAAACCGGTAACAGGCCTGGGAAAAGGTGCCTGCCTGGAAATTTGAGATGCTGAACAGCCGGATCACTGCAATGCTTAAGAGAAAAACAATGACTACTGCCAGAATGGAAGCCACGCATAAATTAACACTGACTCCCTTGTCAGGGACTGAGCTTCCAAGTTTCCAGAACAGCATGGCAGGGAAAAAAATAAAATAGACCAGTTTATCCGATGTTTTCAGAAAAGTGTCATTGGTGATGTTAAAGTGTTTGAGAAGGCTCCCGAGAAAAAGCAGTGTGAATATCGGGAATATGGCATTCAGGATGATCATTGCCTTAAAATATGGAAATTTTGCAAATTTTGCAAATGAATAATTTATGGTTATATTAAATTAATAATACACTGACCG
>JAHOYS010000376.1 GCA_019038815.1 Desulfobacterales bacterium
GAAATTATTTTTGATACCGTATTGGGGAATTCCTTAAAGCTTTTCATGTTTCCGGATGGGGCAGCCACGCCTCCCTGGGCCATGTGAATATAAACAAAGGTCTGTTCATTTCGTGTCGGTTCGCTACCGGAATCATCCACTATTCGATCTTTGGTTATCAGAAGTTTTCTGTTGAAATAGGGCAGGGTAATTTGATCAATGCCATCAACAGGTGACAGCTCTCCGCCGATCCGTGAGGCAATATCTTCCAAGGTCATTGAAGCGGCTTTGTTTTTTGCCCATTCAAGCGCTTCTTTTGCCATATCTTTTTTCAGCCATTTTCCTTCTTTATACTGTTGTTCAAGCTCTTGTTCGGCAGCACCCAGAATATCAGGATCAATGTGCGGACAGTTTTTTAAAGGATGTTTTTCAGATACTACCATCCCTGCAAAAGCAAGGCATGTGAGAAACCCGCAATCTTTACAATTGGTTCGAGGCAGTATTTTTGCATAAAGGTCTACGACGGAAAGAGCCATTGTTGTTTTCCAAAAAAAAATGCCGGGCAGACAACAAATCATCTGCCCGGCTGTTACACTGGATTATTCTTTTTCAAAATCTTCTTTTTCAGCACCGCAGATGGGGCAGCACCAGTCATCTGGAAGATCTTCAAAGCTTGTTCCCGGGTCAATGCCATTGTCAGGGTCGCCATCGGCAGGATCATAAACATAACCACAAGGTCCGCATACGTATTTGTCCATTTTAAATCTCCTTAAATTATAGTTAAAAATTAATCATATATATCTCTATACCATAACTGATTGTATTGAAAGTACAAAAACAGGTCAGTTACAATAGTTCCGCTTTTTTAAGAGCAAGTATAATCCCTTTATAAGATGCCACTATCACAACAACATAAAGTATCAAAAGTAATGCATTCATAAATATAAGTTCCTTTTTTATTGTCCTTTAATATGATTTTTCATTGATGACTTCTTCTTTGGTCAGTTTTTTTGAATCCATCAGTTTCCATACATAGGCGACATAGCCAAGCACAAAAGGTATGCCGATTGCCACATAGGTCATGACTGCCAGAGTATAATGACTGGAAGAGGCATTATAGATGGTAAGACTTGATTGAAGATCAAGTTTTGAAGGATAAAAAGCCGTGTTGTTGAATGCAGGAAGACAAAGGACAACAAGACCGACAAAAAAAGTACCCAATCCGCTAGACCATATCCCTTTATTACTTCCTTTAAATTTCGATATAAGAACGCCGTACAATACAAAAACAATTCCGGCGAGCAGCAGTATCAGTAAATGGGGCATGGCTAAAAGATTTGATAAATATTTAGAAGAGACTAAGGAAACTATGCCCGCATCATTTACGTAAAAGCCTTCCATAAAAAGAATGCAGATAACCACATAGAGCAAAAAGGGCAGGGCAATCAGAAAACTATTCCAGGTGTTCTTGCGTAATCTTGATTCAAGATCCGGTGTTGAAGAAAGATCAATGCTGTTTAAAAGATATTGTGCCCCTAAAACCCTGGCATTAAACACAAGAAAAATTCCAAGGGAAAGATTGAATAGGGAAAAAGCAGCTTCAAGTCCTCTTAAGTTAATACCAAGTAATGTATAATCCCAGGTTACCCTGTTGTATAGATCAAGCGTGAAATTGGAACCGGTATAAAATGTTCCCACTGCTGCACCAATAAGGAAAATTCCGACGGAACCGTTTATAAAGAGAAACAGCTCGTAAACGGTTGATCCAAGGAAATTATTTGGTTTTTTTCGATATTCATAGGAGACAGCCTGAATAATAAATGAAAAAAGAATCAGCATCCATACCCAGTAGGCACCGCCAAAACTTGTTGCATAAAATTTTGGAAAAGCTGCAAACAAGGCACCGCCAAACAGAACAAGTGTTGTAAACGGCAGTTCCCATTTCCGTCCAAGAGATGTTACCACCAGTGTTTTTTCAAGATCGGTTTTGGCGACCTGCCATAAAAGCGTCTGTCCTCCCTGGACCAAATTAAGAAACAAAAAAAGAGCACCAACAATGGAGCATATTATCCACCAGAGTTGTTGCAAGGTTGCATAGTCAAGGTCTGAAATCATTTTAACGGCCCTCCTCCGGTCCAATGGATATTTGTTTAAGCATGATGCTTATTTCAGCAATAAGTAAAAGAGAAAATACAACGAAAAACATGAAGAAGGTAATCTGGATATTGCTGGCAGAAAGATTTGTTGTTGCAGCCTTAACGGGTAAGAGACCGTAAATTGCCCAGGGCTGGCGGCCAACCTCTGCCACAACCCATCCGGACTCCTGGGCAATTAAACCAAGAAAACCGGATATTAAGCCAATGGGAAGTAACCACTTTTTCAGGCTATCTCTGGTAAGAGAATCTTTCAGGGCATAAAAAAGAAAAACGGCAAAAAGAACAGGAAAGAATGTGCCTAAAGTCACCATGATATGAAATGCATAATAGGGGATAGCAACCGGTGGAACAGCTTCTTCGGGTTTATCAAGGTAGCCGTATCCCATGTAATTCTGATTTTCCTTAAATTTGGCCAATGCCAGCTCTGCTTTTTGATTATTACCTTCTTTGCGGGCAATTTTAAATTCAGCAAGATCATTTATTGCTGTTTTACCTTTAGCCATTTTTGATGCAGTAGACTCTATTCCTTGTTCTTCATTCCCATACACAAGATCGTCAATTCCGGGAACAAATGAGGAAAAGGAACGATTTGCTAGAAGAGACAGCATAAAGGGGATTTTAATTTTTATAAGAAAAGGATCTTGATTGTCTCCTGGTTGTTTGTCACCACGCAGGATACCTGCAGCAACAAGGCCGGCCTTTGTTTCACCTTTGTATAAACCTTCAATAGCAGCAAGTTTCATGGGTTGCTTCTGAGCAACTGCATAGGCAGATTCATCACCGCTGAAAACAACAAAACTTGAAGAAAGCAGGCCAAATACAGACGCCACGATAATGGATCTTTTTGCCATTTGAAGGTGACGGCCTTTTATAAGATACCAGCAGGAGATGGTCAATACAAACAAAGAAGAAAATAAAAATCCGGAACTTGAAGTGTGAACAAATTTTGAAACAGCCACAGGGTTAAAAACAACCTC
>JAHOYS010000292.1 GCA_019038815.1 Desulfobacterales bacterium
CTTTCCCATCCGGTTTTAGTTACGAGCAGGGTCTGTTCAAATTGTGCAGATAAAGACCCGTCATCGGTGACAGCTGTCCACCGGTCTTCAAGTACATGAAGCTCTTTTTTCCCCAGATTAATCATGGGCTCAATGGTAAACACCATACCGGGCACAAGGCAGGTACCTTTTCCCCTGGTTCCGAAATGTAGTACCTGGGGCTGCTCATGAAAATCGATGCCCACCCCGTGACCGACAAACTCCCTGACCACGGAACAGCCGCAAGACTCTGCATAACTTTGAATAGCAAAACCGATATCTCCCAATGTTGCACCGGGAGCTATTGTTTCAATTCCTCTTTTTAAGGATTCGGCAGCTATACTGACAATTTTCTTTCCCTGTTCGGTAGGTGTTCCTACAAAAAAAGTTTTGCTGGCATCCGCATAATACCCGTTAAGTATGGGCGTGATATCTACATTGACAATATCACCGTCTTTTAAAACACGATCGCCGGGTATACCGTGACAGATGACGTCATTGACCGAAACACAGACACTTTTAGGAAAGCCCCTGTAATTCAAGGGTGCCGGAATCGCTCCGGCCCTGATGGTTTCTTCATGAACAAAGGTATTAATCTCTTCTGTTTTCAGCCCGGGCTTAATCATTTTTTCAACCTGGTTGAGGATTGACATTAAAAGCTTTCCAGCTTTTTTAATGCCTTCGATCTGAAAGGGTTCTTTTAAATGGATATCATATTTTTGTTTGTATTCTTCTTTTATACTGAATTCTTTTTTTTTATTTCGGCAGCAGTTTTTATATTTTTTGTTGCTTCCGCACGGACATAGGGCGTTCTGTCCGATCTTCACAGCTTTTTTTTTCATTTACAGTCAAGCTCCTACAGGATGGCCCCACAGTGAATGGGGATATGCATTTTCAATTCTAATTTTGATAATATCTCTTATATTGACATGTTCATATGGAAAATGCACGATTTTATTGGACTCGCTCCTTCCGGTCATCTGTTCCATATTTTTCCGGGTTTTCACAAATCCGTCCCTTCTTTTTATGCTTTTGCCTTCAACAAGGACTTCCAAAGTTTCCCCGATAAGTTCTTTATTCTTTTTTTGGGTATAATGTTCCTGTAATTGTAATAGATTATTTAATCTTTCGCGTTTTTCCTTTTCATCTATTTGGTCAGAAAACCTGGCTGCGGGCGCGGATGATCGATCAGAATATGCAAAAGCAAATATGGAATCAAATTCAATTTCACGTAAAAGATTCATTGTATCATTAAAGTCTTTATCGGTTTCCGAAGGAAAGCCTACAATAATATCCGTTGAAAGTGCAATATCAGGGCATTCCTTTTTTAAGGCAAAAATTTTATCAATATATTTTTCCCGTGTATATCCCCTGTTCATCTTTTTAAGGATTTTATTTGAACCGGACTGTACAGGCAGGTGCAGATGGTTGCAGACCTTATCAAGATCCCGGATGGCATAAATTAAGTTTATGGAAAGATCCTTTGGATGGGATGTTGCAAATCGTATCCTCTGAATTCCGTTTATTTCATTGATCTTGATCAGAAGTTCAGGAAAAGATATCTGAGATTCTTTTTTGCCATATGAATTTACGTTCTGCCCTAAAAGGGTTACCTCCTTGACACCTGACCCGGCAAGTAAGGTGATCTCTTCCACAATACTTTCCGGTTTGCGGCTTCTTTCCCTGCCACGGACATAGGGTACCACACAATAAGTGCAAAAATTATCGCATCCCTGCATAATGGTGACAAATCTGGACATTTTATTTTCGTTAAAACAGGATGCATCCGGCATGGCTTCATAAATCATCAGGCAGTCCTTAGTATCCACCACTTTTTGTTTGCCGGATTTTATAGCATCAATATGCTGACCAAACCTTGAAAAAGCCTGGGTGCCCAGAACAATATCAAGATGCGGGATACGCTTAAATGCTTTTTTACCCTCCTGCTGGGCCACACACCCTGCCATGACTATGATCAAATGAGGTTTTTTTTTCTTGATTTTGGCAAATCTTCCCAGAAAACTAAATGCTTTTTCTTCTGCCTTGTGCCGGATCGAACAGGTATTGCAAACTACAATATCGGCTTTATTCATATCATCAGTTTTTTTAAATCCGTAAGAACTTAGTATTGAAACCAGCTTCTCAGAATCATAGATATTCATCTGGCAGCCAATGGTATGTATATATGCATATCCATTATACTTCATTAAACATAAAATCCTTTTTTAAATCATTAACGATCATTTGGGCGGTTTCTGTCCGATCCGGTGCGATTGCAAGCCGGATATGGCCCTTTTGAGAATCCAGTGTTGTTGCAATTGCCACACCTTCATGACCCTCAAAAATAAACCGGATAAACCCAATCATGGTTTTATCAACCATATATTCTTTACAGACCGTTTTCATAAATTTTAACTCCTGTTTTTTTCAAACTAATTAATATATCATTATTAGTTAAAACTTCAAATAGTTAACAGACACTTGCTAAAAAAAGAAACAAATTAACAGGGAAAAAGCTTTTTTCAACTTAAAACTTGTAAATTTTTTCAGGATTCTTAACATTAAAAGAGTAAAAAATATTATCAAGACTTGTGATATTTACAAGTTGGTTTCATTAAGGTTAAGCTAGGGTGGTAACATAAATGGAAAGTCAATCCAATCCCCATCATTTGGTTCTCGGGAAACTCAATGATTTCTTGACCGGTTCTGTTATAGCAGACACTCTTGATGAAAGATACCGGCAGAAAATTGCAAAAAATCTTGTAATAGACGGCAGTTTTAAAAAAAAAGATATTAAAAGCAATATAAACATTGAGATTGCTGCAGGAGATAAAAAGGCTGTCATAAAAGTTGATTTTCTTGTCAAATATCAGAATAAAATTATTGCAGTGATAAAATATGCGCCAGGCTCCCTTGTCACCAGGAGACTTTCTACCCTGGCATTATCAAGAATAATTAAACCTTACCAGATCCCAATTGTTGTTGTCACCAATGGAGAGGATGCTGAGATTCTTGACGGGAATTCAGGAAAAGTAATTGCAGCCGGGATTGAAAATTTGCTTGATAAAAAAAATATAAAAGAA
>JAHOYS010000396.1 GCA_019038815.1 Desulfobacterales bacterium
AAATTTCATCATAGATATAGTCAAGGTAATCAAATTTCCAGTCCGCGGCCAGTTTTTCCCAGACG
Organism: Desulfobacterales bacterium; assembly: GCA_019038815.1. Taxonomy (GTDB): domain Bacteria; phylum Desulfobacterota; class Desulfobacteria; order Desulfobacterales; family Desulfobacteraceae; genus Desulfobacula. The sequence goes on from JAHOYS010000396.1 coordinate 66, forward strand.
GTTGACCGAAATGCCATGGGGCAATTCTGCGAATCTATTCCGAGAAGGGAGACGCCTCTTAATATGAACGGGAAAACATTTATGGGAAGGTCAGGGGATGCCACATTCCCGCAGCAGGTTACGATTCCATCCGGTTTTGTCGATTTTATCGCGGTTGCCAGAATGTTTCCTCCCACTGTATCGATGACACCTGCCCATTGGGGCTTTAAAATGGGTGGTTTCGTATTCTCAAGAAAATCATTCCTGGAAATAATAGTTTTAACACCCAGGTTATTCAGCAGAGTGGTATCTGTTTTCCCTGAGACAGCTGTTACAGAATATCCGAGAAGGGACAATATGCCTGCAGCAAGGCTTCCCACACCGCCTGTGGCACCGGTTACAAGAATATCGCCTTGTCCGGGCCTGATGGTTCGGGTCAATTTGAAGATTGACATGCCTGCAGTAAATCCTGCTGTTCCGAATATCATGCTCTGTTTAAGAGTAAGACCATCCGGCAGTTTGACCACCCAGTCACCGGGTACTCTGATATATTGTCCAAATCCCCCTGCTGTGTTCATGCCAAGATCATAGCTTGTAACAATGACCTTTTCTCCTTTTTTAATTGTATCAACACGGCTTTCTTCAACAATCCCTGCAGCATCAATCCCCGGGGTGTGGGGATATTGCCTTGTAACACCGCGATTTCCCGTGGCAGATAAGGCATCTTTATAATTTAAGGAAGAATAGTGAACCCGAATGAGAACATCTCCTTTCGGCAGATCATCAATATCTGCATTTTTGATCTTACGAATAAATTGATTTTTCTCGGGTTCTTCAACAATCAATGCTTTATAAGAAAAATTATCCATGCGTTTTGTCCTTTATAAATCTTTTTACTTTCTTAAATAAATTTGATAGTTATGCCGGGATGAAAACTCAAAAATTTCAGACCGGCAGGGTGGCACTTGTTTCATTCTCTCATTTTATTCATGATATGTATACAAGTTTCCTTGCGCCGCTGCTACCCATAATCATTGAAAAATTGTCTTTGACCTTAAGCCAGGCAGGCCTTTTATCCACTGTAATGCAGATTCCTGCACTGCTCAACCCTTTTATCGGCCTGTTTGCAGACAACAAGGGCCTGGCCCGCTGGCTGGTTGTTCTTGCCCCCACGCTCACAGCTATACCCATGAGCCTTATTTTACATGCATCATCATACTATATATTGCTGGTCATGCTGTTTTTTGCAGGCATCAGCGTAGCATTATATCATGTCCCGTCCCCTGTTCTGATTGCAAAGTATTCCGGGGGAAAAAAGGGCCGTGGAATGAGCATTTTTATGACCGGTGGAGAATCTGCCAGGGCTCTGGGGCCCATGTTTGCTGTAGCTGCCGTATCATTTCTGGGTGAGGATCATTTTTATGCGGTTATGGGATTTGCCGTGTTAACATCGGTTTTGCTTTACTTTACCCTTGAAAAAGAGGAAGAAAAGACTTCCCTTAAAAGAAACGGATCTTTAAAAACATCATTTCATGAAATCAAACATGTGCTTATTCCCTTGTCCGGCATCCTGTCTGCACGATCTTTTATGCATGCGTCCATGGGGGTTTTCCTCACGGTTTTTGTAGAAAGGCAGACCGGAAGTCTCTGGTATGCGGGTGCTGCCCTTGCCCTGTATGAGGCATTTGGTGTGGCTGGTGTGTTAAGCGCCGGAACCTTCAGCGACTGGCTGGGAAGACAAAGAGTATTGTTCTGGGTATTGATGGTAGCACCTGTCGCTATTTTGATTTTTGTTTTTTCAACAGGCATTTTAAAGATTCTCATGCTGGCTGTTACAGGGTTTACTGTTCTTTCAACAACCCCTGTCATGCTGGCCATTATCCAGGAAAATGCAAAACACAACCCTTCTGCTGCCAATGGGCTTTTTATGATGATTTCTTTTGCTGTCAGATCCATTGCAGTGGTTCTTGCAGGAATAATTGGTGATTTGGCAGGACTTGAGAATATGTTTATTGTAAGTGCTGTCATCGGGTTTTGCGCAATTCCCTTTTTATTAAAACTTGAACATTAAAATATGGAGATAATGATGTTAAAAACCAATGAAGACAGGCTTGTTGAATTGGCCATGCAGTGCAAACCAGGCCCTCCCAGGATCAGGCCCGGCTGGAAGGTGGACCATGAAGGCAAACCCTTTATCCTTCCGAGTATTGGTGGTATTACCTTAAATATCCAGGTGGGAGATTCTGCTTTCGGGCTTGCCGGAGACCATATTGAACCCGGGGTCAGTTGCTCGGCAAATGCGGAAAAACCTTTTGAGTTCCCCAATAATTCACTTCAACTGCTATCCTGTGTAGGTAATGAAGCCATTATCGTATCCGGAGATGCAAAGGGTGAAAAAGGAATAGTTATCGGTCATCATGGCGGTTCAGAACATGTGATTGTTGATTTTCCAAAAAAAGTTCTCAAAAAGCTGACCTATGATGACAAGATAATGATTCGAACAAAAGGCCAGGGCCTGAAATTGATGGACTATCCGGATATCAAGTTATTTAATCTTGATCCAGGTCTTTTAAAAAAAATGAAAATAAAAAAGATAAAAGACAACAGACTCAAGGTGCCTGTCACAACCATTGTACCGGCCCGGTGTATGGGATCAGGTCTTGGTTCAGCCCATGTTGCAGCCGGAGATTATGATGTAATGACCAGTGACCCTGCAACTGTTAAAGAGTATAAATTAGACAGGCTCAAATTTGGTGATTTCGTGGCATTGCTTGATCATGATAATTCCTATGGCAGGGCGTTTGTAAAAGGCGCTGTCAGTATCGGTATTGTGGTTCATTCAGATTGTCTGCTTGCAGGCCATGGACCCGGCATATCCACTTTGATGACCTGTTCAACACCCTTAATTGAACCAATGCTGGATGCAAACGCCAACATTGCTGATTTGCTGAAAATAGGAAGAAAAAAAG
>JAHOYS010000082.1 GCA_019038815.1 Desulfobacterales bacterium
ATTTATTCCAAAGGTCAAATGGTTGTGGATAAACTTCCAGAGTATAAAGCCAAATTCCAAGACCTGTTCAGGAAGATAGAGCAATTGGTGGAAAAGGGAGGACAAGACAAATGAAAGAACTGGTTATTTTAAGTGGAAAAGGCGGCACGGGAAAAACAACCATTACGGCAGCCTTTGCCTCCCTGGCTGAGAATATGATATTTTGTGATGCAGATGTTGATGCGGCAGATCTTCACTTGATTTTAGAACCTGATTTTAAAAAATCATCTGATTTTATAGGCGGGAATGAAGCTGTGATCATTCCTGATAAATGCACCGAGTGTGGTCGATGTCTTGAGGTTTGCCGATTCGATGCTGTCATGTTTGATGCTGACAGGAATACCTTTGAAGTCGACCCCATTGAGTGTGAAGGATGCGGGGTTTGTGTTGATCTGTGCCCGGAACAGGCCATTGATTTTCCTGAAACCATCTGTGGACAATGGTATATTTCAGATACAAGGTTTGGTCCCATGGTCCATGCAAGACTTGGCATTGCCCAGGAGAATTCAGGCAAGCTTGTGGCCCTTGTCCGACAGGAAGCAAGAAAAATTGCAAAAAATAATAATCTTGATCTGATTCTGACTGACGGCCCTCCGGGTATTGGATGCCCTGTTATTGCCTCCATCGGTCAGGCAACTGCCATACTGATCATTGCAGAACCAACGGTTTCAGGCATCCATGACATGGAAAGAGTCGGACAATTGTCCAGACATTTTAATATCCCTGCCATGGTCTGCATCAATAAGTATGATCTTAATCCTGAACAAACAAGCAAAATTGAGGATCTTGCCAGAGAGACCAACATCGCTGTTGTGGGAAAAATCTCATTTGACCAGACCTTTACAGAAGCCATGATCCAGGCAAAAACTATTTTTGAATTTAACGAAGATTCACAGGCCGGTATTGAAGTACGGCGGGTCTGGGACAATATTCTGTCCCAGCCGGAGTTTAAAAACCCTGTGACCAATAATATAATGCAACATTTATAGGAGTGATAAAATTATGAAAAACGGAAGGATAGCAGTCCCTTCAAACGGTCAGGGCGGACTTGACGGAACAAGAGCCGGCCATTTCGGACATTGTGATGTATTTACTTTTGTTGACGTGGAAGACAGTAAAATCAAAGAAGTATCTGTCCTCCAGAACCAGGAGCATGCTCAGGGTGGCTGTATGGTACCGGTTAACCTCCTGGCTGATAATAGAGTAACCGCATTGGTTGTCGGTGGTATCGGAATGAGGCCTTTGATGGGTTTTAGACAGGTAGGTATCGATGTATATCATGATGACCAGCGGGCAGAGATAGAACCCGTGGTAAAGGATCTTATTGCCGGTAACCTGGCTGAGATTACAAATGATCAGGTCTGCGGTGGCGGCGGCGGACAGGTATAATGAGCTATAAGGGAGAACAGTAAAATGAAAATAGCTGTCACATCACAGGGAAATACGCTGGATTCCCAACTGGATCCAAGATTTGGAAGGGCTGCGTATATTCTCATCGTAGACACGGAAACACTTAAATTTGAAGCATTTGATAATAATGAAAATAAAAATTCATTTAAAGGCGCCGGTATTCAGGCTGCGGCAATGGTCAGTGAGAAGGAAGCCAAGGTACTGCTGACAGGATTTTGCGGCCCCAATGCTTTTAAAACCCTGGAAACTGCCGGTGTAAAAGTGGCAAATGATCAAACCGGCCGTGTAATAGATGTGGTCCAGGAGTTTAAACAGGGCAATGTTGTCTTTGCTGAAAATGCCAACAAAGACGGCCACTGGTAATCCATTAAAATGTGAATAGAAAAAACACTCTGTTGAATAACTACCCGTTTATAAGTCAGAGTGTTTTTTCTTTATTCCATATGACCGTTATTAAATGGAAAAGGAGAGATGAATGCCCCTTACAGAAAGAATTTTTAATCATGAATAATCTGGATAATTTTTTAGATAACCTTCAAAACGAAATATTTGAAGATGCAAAAAAGGCTCTTGGAGAAAAAGGATTCCAGCGGTGGCGCAATCCAAAATTTAATGGAAAAATGGAAAATCCGGATGGTCATGCCAGCTTGACAGGAGAATGCGGTGACACCATGGAAATTTATTTGAAATTTGAAAATAGCAGGGTTGCTGAAGCGTCCTATTTCACCAACGGCTGTGCTTCCAGCGCTATTGCAGGTTCCTTTGCAGCAGAACTGACACTGGGCAAAGACCCGGATGAGCTCACCGATATTACAAAAGAAACTGTATTAAATACCATCGGAAGGCTCCCTGAAAATGATTTACATTGTGCAAGCCTTGCCGCCCGAACCATTCAGGAAGCTTTGGGTAATTATATGATGGGAAAAGGGTAAGGATATGGCAGTTTACCGGTATGGTGAAAGAATCCCCCAAATCGGAAAAAATTCTTATGTCAGTGATTCTGCAAGAGTCATTGGTGATGTCACCATAAAGGATAATTGCTATATCGGTCACGGCGCCATTGTCAGAGGTGATTATGGTAAAATCATCATCGGACACGGAACGGCTATAGAAGAGAATGCTATTCTCCATATCAGGCCCAATGGCATCCTCACTCTTGAAGAAAATGTTACTGTCGGTCACGGCGCCATTATCCACGGCAAACTGATAAAATCCCAGGCTGTTATCGGAATTGGCTCTATTATTGGTTTTGATGTTGTGATCGGATCATGGTCTATTATTGCTGAAGGGTGTGTCGTGCCCCAGAACACAATTATTCCTGACGGAAAAATCACGGGTGGTGTCCCTTTTAAAATCATTGGAAATGTCAAACAAAAGCATAAAGATTTCTGGACATATGGGAAACAGCTTTATGTTGACCTTGCCAAAGAATACCCTGAAAAATTTGAAAAGTTGTAA
>JAHOYS010000153.1 GCA_019038815.1 Desulfobacterales bacterium
TTACAAAATAAACAGTAATTGAGGCAACTGGAATCTTGAGTTTTCTAAATATAGAAGATATATATAAGCACCATGTTAGTAAAACTCATTGAAAAAGTTGGCAGCAAAAGTATAAAACAGCTGGAATCCATCGGCAGGATAGTTATTTTTTTCTGGACCGGAGTGATAAATATTTTCATCCCACCGTTTCAGGTTACCAAAATCATTGACCATACATGGTTTATTGGCTCCAAATCTATTTTTGTTATCGTTTTTACCGGGCTTTTTACCGGGATGGTTTTAGGCCTTCAAGGGTACTATTCTTTGATCGAATTCGGTTCAGAAGCTGCTTTGGGATCTGCAGTTGCTTTGAGCTTGATCCGTGAGTTAGGTCCGGTTTTTACAGCGATTATGATCACGGCAAGGGCAGGGTCTGCCATGGCAGCAGAAATCGGTGTTATGAGAATCTCAGAACAGATTGATGCTCTTAAGACCATGCAGATAAATCCTGTCAGATTTTTGTTTACACCACGGATTATTGCCTCTCTTATAAGTTTTCCATTACTGACCGCACTCTTTAATGTCGTAGGCCTTTTTGGTGGATTTATTTCCGGCTCTATCATGCTTGGAATTAATCGATATGTTTACATGGACACTGTCATTAAAAGCATTCAAATACAGGACATTAGCGGGGGATTTTACAAAGCCTTCGCTTTTGCGGTTGTTACCACTACAATTTGCTGTTACCGCGGTTATTATACTTATCTGGCCAGTGGTTTTGGAGCTAGAAGTGTTAGTTTGTCAACGACAAATGCAGTTGTTCAATCCTGTATTGCCGTTTTTATTTTTGATTATATTATTACGTTTTTTTTGGTCTAAAATATGACTGTCCCTCTCATACAATTTATAGATATCATGAAAAGTTTTGGAACTGATCGTGTTTTAAAAGGTGTTAACCTATCGATCTACAAAGGTGAGATCATTGCCATCATCGGAAAAAGCGGCACGGGTAAATCCGTACTGCTAAAACATATTATCGGTCTTGTCCAGCAGGATTCAGGACAGATACTTATTAAAGGAATTCCGTTCCATCAACTATCTGTAGAAGAGAGGATGTCTTTTCAAAAAGAATTGAGCTATATGTTTCAGGATAACGCATTGTTTGATTTTATGAATATATATGATAACATTGCTTTGCCGATAGTTGAAAATTCAAATTTTTCCAAAGACCAGGTAAAAGAAAAAGTTTTTATACGTATGAAACAATTGGGATTAACCGGTATAGAAAAAAAGTTTCCTGCACAGCTTTCCGGTGGCATGCGAAAAAGGGTTGCACTTGCCAGGGCTCTTGTGACTGATCCAAAAATTGTTCTCTTTGATGAACCCACAACCGGGCTTGATCCGGTAAGAAAAAAAAATGTACATTCAATGATTCAGGAATACCAGGAAAAGTTTGAATTTACTGCTGTAATTGTGACTCACGATATCCCTCAAATTTTTGATCTCGCCCAGCGAATTGCCATGCTGGACGATGGCATTATAAAGTTTGAAGGCTCAAAAGAAGATATCTTTGATTCACACAGCAAAATTTTAAATACCTTTGTAGGAGGGGAAGACGTCTAAAACAATTTAGATTGAAGATATAGTTAAAAAGGAAACACATGAATAAACGGAAAATGGAATTTTATGTAGGACTTTTTGTCATCATTGGATTGTTATGCACAGGATACCTGTTTATTGTTCTTGGTGAGATAAATTTTATCAGGGACAAACGATATTCGGTCCATGCATTTTTTGCGTCTGTTTCCGGACTTAAAACAGGAGCAAGTGTTGAAATGGCTGGAGTAAAAATAGGCACTGTTTCAAACGTCAGTATTGATAAAGAACGCCTGCTTGCAAAAGTAGAATTCAGTATTGATAAAAATATTAAACTTTCCGATGATATCATTGCATCCGTTAAGACTTCTGGTATAATCGGACAAAAATACATTGATATTTTACCCGGAGGTTCAGATGTTATGCTTGAATCCGGAGAGGAAATAGAGCTTACAGAGTCATCGCTTGATCTTGAATCTCTTGTCAGAAAATTCATCTTTAACAAAGATGAAAAATAGTCATTATATTAAAGTGACGCAGAGGGCTGAAAGGAAACAGTCAACAATGGGAAAAAAATATTGTTTTTTGATTTTGGCAGTCATTTTATCTGTTTTTATCTTGAATCCAAGCGCTTCTGCTCAGGACAGCCAAACTATAGTTCCTGTTTTAGATGAACTGGACGAAGAGCTTCTTGAAAGTTATGATGATATCATAGAACCTCAATCCATTGCTGACCCGATCTATTATTTTAACTATGCGATGTATGCGTTTAATGATTTTTTTTATTTTGCAGCGATTAAACCCATTGCCACAGGTTATAAAGCTATTACACCTGTCCCGGTGCGCAAAGGGGTAAATAATTTTTTCCATAATCTTCTTTTCCCTGTCCGGTTTGCAAATAATCTTTTACAAGGGAAAATAATGGATGCCGGGACTGAAATTGAAATTTTTTTGATCAATTCAACTATTGGCATTCTAGGATTTGGCCAGATAGCTCAAAATGAATTTGGCCTTCACACATCCAATGAAGACCTGGGACAGACTCTTGGTTCCTATTCCATTGGTAATGGATTTTATCTGGTACTTCCCATAATAGGTCCATCAACACTAAGGGACACGGTTGGACTTGCGGGCGATTATTTTTTAACCCCGGTCAATTATGTGGAGCCCTGGGAGCTTTCGAGCGGAATTAAAGCCTATGATTCAATAAATGCCACATCATTTCGTCTGGGTGATTATGAAGCCTTAAAGGAAGCAGCCTTAGACCCTTATGTCGCTATAAGGGATGCTTATATACAAGCGCGCAAAGAGAAAATAAAAGAATAA
>JAHOYS010000407.1 GCA_019038815.1 Desulfobacterales bacterium
AAATCTGAATCATTCTTTTATTCAGGATGTTTCAAACAGGGCTGTACTCAAATATCTTTCCCCTGTATCCGGGATGATAAAGACAATAGTTTTGCCTTTATTCTCCGGTCGGGATGCAATGCTCTTTGCCGCATGAAAGGCAGCGCCCGATGAAATGCCGCAAAGGATGCCTTCATCCCGGGCAAGATCTCTCGCCCCTTGAAGGGCATCTTTGTTTTCAACGGTTACGATTTCATCGAGGATATCCACATTCAGATTTTTGGGGATAAAACCTGCACCAATGCCCTGGATTTTGTGAGGTCCCGGGGTTCCGCCGGAGATTACAGGTGAATCAGCAGGTTCCACGGCCACGGATTTGATATCAGGATTTTTCTTTTTTAAAATTTCAGAAACTCCTGTGATGGTTCCTCCGGTTCCCACACCGGCTACAAAGATATCAATCTTTCCATGGGTATCTTTCCAGATTTCAAGTGCAGTTGTTTTCCGATGGATTTCAGGATTGGCTGGATTGGAAAACTGGTCCGGCATAAAGGAATTGGGCGTTTCCCCAACAATTTTTTTTGCTTCTTCAATTGCACCTTTCATCCCTTTTGAGCCTTGCGTAAGAACAAGGGTCGCGCCCAGATGCTTTAAGAGTTGCTGCCGTTCAATACTCATGGTTTCCGGCATGGTTAAAATCAGTTTCAAGCCTTTTACACGGGCCACAAAAGCAAGGGCGATGCCGGTATTGCCGCTGGTGGGTTCGACAATAGTGGATTCCAAATCAATTTTTCCTGTTTCAAGGGCATCTTCAATCATGGCAAGCCCGATCCGGTCTTTTACACTGGAGGCAGGGTTAAAAAATTCAGGTTTCCCATATAAATATGCACCTGTTTGTTTGCTGGCGGTTTTTAGATAAACCAAAGGAGTGTTACCGCAGGCTTTTGTAATGTCATGTCTGGTATTCATGGCTAAGCTCCTTCTGGTTTTCCTGGTGTTTGTAAATAAGGCTGGGAGACTCCATAAATACTTTTGTATCCGGCGGAATGGAACTGGTAAGCCAGACATTTCCCCCCACAACAGACCTTTCACCAATGATGGTTTCTCCTCCCAGGATAGTGGCCCCGGAATAGATAATGACATCATCCTCAATGGTGGGGTGCCGCTTGGCTCCCCTGAGTTTTTTTCCTGCATTTGGGGGAAGAGACAGAGCCCCGATGGTAACATTCTGATACAACCTGACATTATTGCCGATAACACTGGTTTCACCCACAACAATACCTGTTCCATGATCAATGACAAATCGTTCTCCTATTTTTGCGCCCGGGTGGATATCAATACCGGTAAGGCTATGGGCATGTTCCGTCATTATTCTCGGCAGCTGGGGAATACTTAAGTTGAATAAAATGTTGGCAATCCTGTAAACCGTGATAGCAAACAGTCCGGGATAAGAAAAAATGACTTCATCATGACTTTTTGCAGCAGGATCTCCATCAAAGGCACCTTTTACATCTTCAGCCAGGGATACGCGAAGGCTGGGAATAGCCTGGATAACCTTTAACGCCACTTCATTGCCGCTGCTTTCACATTCAGAGCATGCCTGACCATACCGAAGGCAGTCATGTCTGAGTACGTGAATAATTTGTTCTGACAGGATATCATACAGCTGTGAAACAGCCTGGCCTATATTGTAAACAAGATTTGCCCCGTCAATTTTTTCACCTGAAAAGTAGCCGGGGAAAAGAACCTCCCTGAACTTATCAATCATTTCTTTTACGCTTGTTGAAAAATGAATCGGTTCATCTCCTATATGGGCAAAGCACCTCTTATCATCCATAGATGTAAGAATGGTATTGATAGCATGTGGTAATTCTTTGCGATACTCAGAAGCATTGTCCCTTTCGGTTCGGCAGACGTTATTTATAATAAAATCATCCATTGGTTTTAAATTCCTTTTTCTGAGTCAAAAAAACGATTAAACACTTTACAGGCTCTGCATTCTTCCATTTTATCGTTCCATGAATTATGTGCCTCGCCACTGCATTTGGTTCCATTGATAAACCAGCACAGATCTCCTGAGTTAAATTCCCAGGCCGGGCATTTTTTAAGCCTTTTATCCGGACATTTCCTGATATCCCAGCATTGTTCCAAAGGTTTTTCATTGTCCCGAATTACCCGGGAAAGCAGGAAAAGTAATTGCCGTTCAACATGGTGGGGGATTTTGCGCCATTCCTGTTCATAACTGTGAATTGCCTTGATGGAAACACCAAGAAGCTGTGCCAGTTCTTTTTGTGTTTTATTCAGTCTTGCCCGGATGTCTTTGAATTTATTGCTTTCCATTATTGCACTTTTCAAGTTAAAGGATTATGTGCTGTTCAATTTATTTTTATAAATATATACCACATAGTAGGGGTTGTCAATGAGAAAACCGTGTAGTCAAAGGATAGACGGGCATAAAAAAATTGAGAAGCATTTGCTTGACGCGCTTCTTTTTTGCATTACTTTATGTAATAAATTATAAAAAATAATGAAAGGTGTTTTATGGAACTCGATAAATTAACGCTTAAATCCCAGGAACTCTTGCAGACAGCTCATGATATGGCCCAGAAGTATGGTAACCAGGCTATTGAGCCGATTCATTTTTTAAAAGCAATGATAGAGGGTGACCAGGGAATTGTCCTGTCTGTATTAAAAAAAATTGGTGTTCAGGTTGATGTCCTGAAAAGCGATATTAATACGGGTGTTGAAAAACTCGTCAAGGTGTCTGGTGCCGCCAGTATTTATATCTCGCAGGACAGTAAAAAGGCGTTGGATCATTCGCTTTTGGAAGCTGGAAAAATGAAGGATCAGTACGTAAGCCTTGAGCATATTCTTTTGTCCCTTACCACAATGAAAGGAGAGGCCTTTAAT
>JAHOYS010000282.1 GCA_019038815.1 Desulfobacterales bacterium
TTCTTTCTTTTTGGGTTCTTCAAGTCTTGTTTCTTGACCAAACGCCTCATCCACAATGGACTTGATCCCTTCCATTTCTGTTTCATCAGTATCAATATCCTGAAGAACGACTCTGATTCTGGCATCTTTTCTGCCAACAAGTCCAAAAATCCCTGAAGCACCTTCTGAAATTACATCATATTCCAATTCATCTTTTGAAAGTGTTAATTCTGTACAGGCATTTTTTATAGCGATCTCTACATCTCTTCCGCTGAATTCCTGAGTTTTTGTCATATTGCCTCCTGCTTACGAAAATTTCTTTTGAATATAATACTGCTGCCCCATGGATATGATGTTGTTCACAAACATGTACAGAACCAGCCCTGCCGGAAAATTAATGAATAATACCGTCATAAATATCGGCATCAACATCATTATTTTGGCCTGCATGGGATCTCCTGCGGTAGGAGTCATTTTCTGCTGCAACAAGAATGATGCTCCCATTAAAAGCGTCAGCATAGGTATACCGTAAGGTTCCTGCATCATTGGAATTGCAAAATTAAACTCAAACAACCTGTCCGGAGCAGACAAATCAGACATCCACCCGACAAATGGTGCGTGCCGCAGCTCAATGGCCTGGTAAAGCATCCTGTAAAGTGCAAAGAAAATAGGCATTTGAACCAGCAGGGGCAGACACCCGCTTGCCGGATTTACTTTATATGTTTTATAAAGCGCCATGGTTTCCTGATTCATTTTCTGCTTGTCATCTTTATACTTTTCCCGAATTTCCATCATCAACGGCTGAACCTTCTTCATCTCGTTCATGGACTTGTAACTCTTAGTTCCAAGGGGCCAGAAAATAAGTTTGATAAGAATCGTCAAAAGGATAATGGCTATACCATAATTGGGAATCACATCATGGATGGTATTCATGGTAATCAAAAGCGGCTTTGCAATCACATTAAAGAACCCGAAATTGATTGCTTTTTTAAGACTGTTATCATACTGACCCAATACCTTCTGGCTTTTCGGGCCCATATAAAAAACAAAGGAATAACTTCTTTGTTTACCCGGCTCCAGTAGATCCATCTTCTGGATATAATTATTTATGACCATATCATTGGCATAGGAAAGTTTTAGTTTTGCATTGTTTGCTGTCCCGTCTTCTTTCTTTTTGGGCATGACCGCCGTCATAAAATACCGTTCCGTATATCCGGCCCAGTCAATTTTTCCGTGATAGGTGTTTTTATCTTCTATATCATTGGGTTTAATGGCGGTATATTCATCATTGATGAAAACCACCGGCCCCTCAAATGCAAATCTGGATCTTTTTTTGGTTTCTTCGTCATAAAATCCCGGTGTTGAAATCACAAGAGAATCGTTTAACGGCATGGCAGATCCGTTTTGAAAAACAATATCACAGTCAATCATGTATGAATCTGCTTTAAAGGTAAAAATCTTTTTCACCACAATCCCCTGGGGTGTCTCAAAGGTAAATTCAATGGTTTTTTCACCTTCGGAAAAAGATGTCTTACTGGTATTAACTTTTGCTGTATAAACAGCATCTTTCAACCCAGGGACAGACTGCCCTTCAAGATCAAAGAACAGGGTTCCGGATACAAGCTGCTCCAGAACCAGCTGCTTTAAAGGAGAGCCTTTTTTGTTTGTTTCTCTATATTTTTTGAGTTCAAGGCTTTTAACAGCCGCACCATATTCGGAAATGGCAATATTATAAAGAGGGGTTGATACGGATATGATTCGATAATTTTTTTTCTGAGGTACAACCGGTTGAGGTACAACACCTGGCGTGGTTTTATATTCGGAAACATATGGGCTGCTTTCCTGCACCTGATCTGTACTCCGGTCTTGAACCTGCTGAGGTTGATTATTAGGATCCGGCGGTTTTACAAAGAATGTCTGATATCCTACAAGGACTACCACGGAAAGCACGACGGCTAATAATAATCGTTTTTGTTCATCCATTTTCTCTCCTAAACCTGAAATAATTTGTAACAGCACTTCACTTTAATTAGAAAAGGAAAACAGTTTTGCATATGGATAAATTATGGGACCGGATCAAACCCTCCGGCATGGAATGGATGACAACGCAGAACTCTTTTTACGGCAAGAGTTGTGCCTTTAAGGCTGCCGTGTTTTTCAACCGCTTCAAGGGCATATGCCGAACAGGTCGGATAATATCGACAATTTCGTCCTGTCAGAGGTGAAATAACGTATTGATAAAATTTAATAATTAATAATAATAGCTTCTTCATATTTATGCTGCTGCTATTTTTGAAAAAAGTTTATCAAGTTTCTCAATAATCTGCCTGTTGGATAGCGTAGTCAGACCTTTCCTGCCAATGATATTCATATCCTTAGGTCCTGAAATGTTCTGTTTGTTGTGTCTGAAATATTCTCTAATAATTCTTTTTATCCTGTTACGCTCTACTGCGTTTCCTACTTTTTTTGATATAGTAATGCCAATTCGATTGTTTTGAGCTGTTTCTTTAAGCACAATTGCTATAAAGCAGTCTGTCTGTAACTTTTTCCCTTGTTTCGAAAGTGTTAAAAATTGGGCTCTCTTCAGGAGCCTTGCCTTTTTTGGCCAACAAAAGTTAGTCAATAAATCTCTAAACCCCTTTATTAAACGCTAAGTTTTTTTCTTCCTTTTGCTCGTCTGGCGTTAATTACGCGTCTTCCGCCGGGTGTGGACATTCTTTTGAGAAATCCATGTTTTCTGGTTCTTTTCCGGTTGCTTGGTTGAAATGTTCGTTTCATAAATCTTTCAATCCTTAACTTAAATATACTTTAATCTTAACCATAATACTGCAAATCACAATAAACATAATACATTAGCTCTTTTTTAAAAAATTGTCAAATAAAAAAA
>JAHOYS010000242.1 GCA_019038815.1 Desulfobacterales bacterium
CCTCCTATAATGAAAAAAGCGGCCACACCACCCAAAAAACTTGCAAACAGCCATGGCAGACGAATTCGTGTTCCTCTTAATACTGTCTGGGTTTCAATGTATTCTTCTCCCACTCCTGCCATTTTCAACATATCTTCTGTTGCAGCTTCATGGAGAATATCAATAACGTCATCAACTGTTACAATCCCCACAATCTTGTTATCATCATCCACAACAGGGACAGCCAGGTAATCATACCTTGAAACCAGCCTGGCCACCTCTTCCCTGTCTGTATAAGGTTTTACCGTGACAAGATCTTTTGCCATAAATTCTTTTAATGGTTTTTCAGGGTGTACAACAACCAATTGCCTTAACGAACTGACCCCGACAAGTTTTCCATATTCATCAACAACATAAATATAAAACGGCATTTCAACATCCAGATACTTGTTCTGTAATGTTTCAATGGCCTGTTTTGCCCCCACATCCTCTTCCAGTGCGATAAAATCAGTAACCATGAGGCTGCCGGCAGTATCTTCTCCATAGCTCATCAACTGCTCGACATTATCTGATTCCTCTTTCTGCATTTTTGAAAGAATCTGATCCGAAAGCTCTTCATCCAGGAGGGTTAAAAGAGATGCGGCATCATCAGAAGGCATATGATCAAATATATCCACGAGCTTATTAAATTCTACATTTTTTACAAACTCCAGGAAAAGATTCTCATCCAGCAGGGAAAAAAGATCACCGATCTGTTCCAGATCATCCATGAGTGAAAACAGTTTTTGACGGTTATCAGCAGACAGATCTTTAAAGGCAATGGAAAGATCTGCCATATGGGTTTTTTTAATGATATTAACCAGCTGTTTGGTTGCCCCGCGCCGTAACAGTCTTTTTAAACTGGCATTTAAAATTTTTATCCGTTCACTGTACATGGTATTCCCCGTCAAGCAATGCTAAAGCAAAATTAAAGCATTATTTTTATATGAGCCTTTTTCTTTAATGATTCAAGCCAGGTTTCAAATTTTTTATCAACCTGCTCACGATATAAACTTTCATGAATTTCGTCCTGGGCCTGCTCTAATGTTTTGGCTCCTTCCAGAACAATATCTTCTATATAAAAAATCTGAAATCCCTGCGCAGTCGTGATCACATTTGTAAATCCGCCTTTATCCAATTTTGATATACTATCTTTAATATTTTCAGAAAAATTGTTGATATCAAATCTTCCAAGATCACCACCATCTAAAGCATTGGATGCGATTGAATATTTTTTTGCAAGGGTGATAAATTCCTTGTTTTTATCCAGTTTCTTTTTAATTTCTTTGATCTCATCCTCATTATCCATAAGAATATTTCTCAAGTGATACTTTTTTTTGCCTGAATATTTTTCAGCATTGGATTCATATCGTTTTTTTATATCAGATTCAGTTATAATCACTTTTGATTTTACCGCGTAGTTAATCAATTTGCCTTGTAATATCTGTTTTTTAACATTTTCGCGGTATTCTTTTAAAGTGAGCCCCTCTTGATTCAGAGCATATTCAAACTCTTCCTGGTTCAATGCTTTAGCTTTTTTTACATTTTCTAATGCATTAGTAATCTCAGTATCAGACACATTGATCTGATACTTACTTGCTTCCTGCCGGGTCAAGGACTGGTCAATCAATGCAGTGAGTATCTTTTTATTGATGTCCTGCATCATCTCTTTTTTCTTTTCATCCGGATACCCGGAAGACTCAATATTTTTCATATATGGAGCGGATTCTCTGCTTAACTGCACCAGGGTGACAATATCATTATTCACAATGGCAACAATCCTGTCGATAACATCTGCTGATACCGGCCAGCAAAAGCTAAAATTTATTATAATCAAAGAAAAAATAATCCGATTAATTTTCCCTGCTCTTATTCGTGGCATTCTCAGCTCCCCCGCTTTTTTTAATATTAATTAAAAAAGTCTTCAGTTTGTCCTTATTGATTTCAACAGGATAATCCTTCTCAAGCTGTTGTATCCATTCATCATATTGATCCTGAGTCTTTTGCACCCTGAGACGGGATACCAGCTCTTGTTCATTCTCGATCTTTTTTAAAACCAGGGCATTGTCATCTGTATCCGTTGCACCAGCAATACGATGTTTTTTGTAGAATTCCACAATATCCTGTGATGTGATTTCGATTTTTTGCCTGAGTTCCTGATCAATGAGTTTTTCCATGATCATATTTTTCTTAAACCGTTTTTTCCAAAAAGAGTATGATATTGCATTTTTTAACAATATCTGATCAAAGCTGTCATCGGGATATTCTTTTTTAAATTCTTCCTCGGCAGACTCGGCTTCCTGATCTGTAACGACAACACTCTTATCAGCAGCAGCACTGAGAAGAATGATCTCTTCGGAAAGCATTTTAACAAGGTGAATCACCATTTCATTATATTCAGCCGCATTTTCATGAATATTGTATGGATATGCAGCCTTTTTCATATCAAGTTCTTCCAAAAAATCTGGACTGGTAATGATCATTGACGGGGTTTTGATTAAAAATCCGGGAACCTTTTCCTTTGCAGGTTCACTACAGCCCATAAGGCAAAAAGCAACAATAAAAACCCGAAAGATGAAACTCTTTTTTAAAAAACCTTTCAATCTTTTACCCAGACCTCAATCTTAATTCAAAAACAACCCTGCAATAAAATTAATAAAAATAGCACTACGGTTTGCTTTGTGCAAGAAAATTAAAACTTTGACAATTATTCAGAAAAAATTCAAATTGACAAAACCAGCTAAAACTGGTGTCATCAATATTAAATAACAAAATTAAGCACTAAACATATTATATTATAACCCGTCAGGGTAAAGGAAAAACTTATGACCTTATTCAACCCGAA
>JAHOYS010000185.1 GCA_019038815.1 Desulfobacterales bacterium
TCATTTTTGTGTCTTTAATTAAAATAAATTCGGGATAAGGATTATCAGAGACTGTGCCATATTTTAAACTAATTGTATAAAAGCATTTCTCGTTTGCCATGTGCCTGATTTCCTTGAGTCGGTATTTTGCCTGACTGTTAATTTGTTTATAAAGCAATTCCCGGGTTATCCGGCCTTCTTTTTGAGATAATACAAGATTTTCTTGCTGGTCATAAAATAGAGTTGGAGATGGAAAAGGTTCTTTAAGATAAAGCATCTCAAGATCCCGTAATACGGATTTTTCCAGCCAGTTTTTTTTCAGTGTGTTTGTATTAATGCTTATTGTTTTTTTAATATTTTTTATGTAGTGAATTTCAAAAATAATTCCGCCAAGATCATTTTGCGCGATCAGCTTAATTTCCCGATTTGCTCTGTCAATAAAAAGATATCCGTCAAGGACATAGTCTTTTCCTGAAAGAGTGAGGATAACATGGTGAATCGCTTTGAATCTGTCAGGATATAAATTTGTGATACTTTTATTGATAACGGTTTTCAATTTTGGGTGATTTGTTACCATATTTCGGGTTTTATAAAGGCTGCATCCTGAACTAATGATGATTGAGATAGTAGAACATAAAAGAATAATGATATTTTTTTTGTATAATATGGAGAATTGATTGTTTACCATTTTGACACAGGGTATGGCTTGCTGTCTGTTCCTTTAAAGATGCTGTCGGGGACTTCTTTATTAACGTCATCATTGTGGAATCGTATTTTTGTATAATTATTTTTTGTTTCATTGATAATAATATATTCCAGCCCGTTCATTTCATGGTTTAACCCCAACTCAAATGAATTGATAAATTTTTTGAATTCGCTGTCTTTTGGAGTAAGTAAAACAGTCATGTTTTTATTTTTAAACGCACAAATTTCATAAAGATCAGGATCTTTAAACCTGCCTTGTAACCAGGAAGTGATATTCTCCATGATTAAGAGCATTATTTCTTTATTCCCGATATCCAGCTTTTGCCAGTTCCCGTTAAAAAATTCATATTTGAAAATTTGATTGTCATTAATGATTAAGGATGACTTAAAAGGTGTTATAAATTCAAGCCTTAGTTTATCCGGGGACTTGAAAATACAAAATCCTGTGGAAATGACCGTTTCTGAAAACAAGGCAATATTTTTTTCCTGGGTAAGCATGGTTTTTAAAGTTTTAATTTTAGAAAATTTTTTTTCAACATTTTCTAAAAGCAGATTTAGCTGGTTATCAGACACAGGTCTTGACTCTGTCGCAAACAGGGGTGCAGCAGCAAATAAAACAGCAGTTATCAGAACAAGAGATATTATAGTTGCTTTAGATATCATAGATTTAAGAATCTTTTTTTTCGGGATTGAAAACTTTTATATTTCCTGTTGCCATTATTTTATCTTTCATTCGGATTTCTCCTTTAAACAGTTTAAAGGCACCGATTCTGTCAGTTTTTGAAACAACAATATCAATTTTTGATTTTTCCAATATTGGATGATAAAAATCAAATTTATCCACACTCACGAGCATACCCATGCTGGCATCTTTTTTTTTCATTAAGGATCGGTAACCATAATGAGCTGCAACAGTCTGGGCAACACACTCAATAAGGATGCTGTCAATAACAAGGCCGTTTTCACAGCCATAAGCGCCTTTCTGAAAAGTTTTTTCAGACAATGCATTATCATTGTCAATTCTTTTGTAATAGTCAATCATGAGCATCGGATTTCTGTGGGGAAGAATCTGAGTTATATTTTTTAAAATTACTTTTTTCATCCTGCCTTTTTTAGCGCCTTAACTGAAGTTGATCTCAGCCTCTTTTGCTCTCTTTACAATCAGGGCGGCGCAGTTTTTAATATTATCTGCTGTATAAAGGGCAAATTCATCTTTATAGTTTTGTTCAAATATATCCCTGGCAAGCATTTCGTCAGAAAGAGTTGATTGTTTTATATTTTTAATGGTGTTGAGCGTAATATCCAGAGATTCTTGAATGCCGGTTACCGCAGCTTTCCCCGACAAAGGGCCCTGATGTGCAGGACAGACAATGGAGGGGTTAAATTCCTTAATAAAGGTAAGGGTTGAAAGATATAAATCGGCATGGGTGAAGAATAACGGGAGATATCCCCTGCCTGGAAAATGAAATCCAAGACTGTCGGAGCAGAATAGAATTCTTTTTGAGTTTAAAACTCCGATAAGGTTTCCTGGGGAATGGCCTTCCACTTTGATCAGATCTAATGTGATCCGGCCAAGGTCTATTGATTGTTTATTGTCAATGACCAGTGATTCGTCAAGGTTTGGAATTTTTTCCAATGAAGGTCTGCCGGGTTTAATTTTAAGATTGGCCAGGCTTTTTGACATGAATTTGTCCTCTTTAATCAGCAAGGGTCCGGCTTTGGGGTGTTCAATGAATTCTTTTGCCCCTGCTGCTGAAACAATCCGGGCCTTTGGATATCTTTTGGCAAGGCCCGGCAGCCCTGTGATATGATCGGAATGAGGGTGAGACGAAATAATAAAATCCGGATTGATGTCAAGAAGTTCCAATTGGTTGATCACTGTATCAACGGTGGCCGAGATACCCACTTCAAACAGTGCGGAATGTCTGTTGCCGACAATTAAAAACAGATTGAAAAAATAATTGCCCAGGATAAATATGTTCTGATCAATCTCAATGGGGAATTTATCTTCAGATATGTAATGAGCTTTCATTAATGTTCCTTTCCAATCATTTCCAGGTATCCTGTTGTCAAATAATACAGGTTATATACTTTTCCTTGATTCAAAGTGTCAAGGAAAAGCCTTCCTGATATTCAGTCAAGACGCCTGACCTTGACAAAAAACAGAGCGGAAAGTA
>JAHOYS010000388.1 GCA_019038815.1 Desulfobacterales bacterium
AAATCAGCTAAGCCATCACCTCGTGGATGATGATATTTTCAATTGCTTCAATTCTTCCCAAGTGTCTGGTCACATTAAATTCAACATGGCCATGAGTGACTTGTGCCTGTTTTACCAGTTCGGGGATATCCACAAGAATATGGCTGCCGCTGCCTATAAAAAATGGAAATATGACAATCCTGGTTGCGCCCTTTTGTACAAGCTCATCAATCTTCTTTTCAAGGAGGGGATCGGCAAATTGTAAAAAAGCATGCTCAACCTCTTCAAAAGATCCTATTGTCTTTTTTGACAGCCTTGCTGCAAGTGATGCCACTTCTAAATTGGATTCTTTCTGCCGGCTGCCGTGGGCAGCAATAATCAATGCTTTCACACTTTCCTCCCTGCATGGACCCTGCCATGGTTTAATACAAACTAAAATTGATTATCATACAAGAAACCACCGGTATTTTTTATTGTCCAGATCCATATATATCAAAAAAAATACAATAATCAATAAATAACCATGGCTTTTGTGTTCATTTCTATTTAAACTCCCGAAAGTCAGACTCGGTTGGAATGATAAATTTTCGGAGATGAACATGGTTAAAATATTAATGGTTGGGATAGGAGGTTTCGCAGGATCTATCTGCCGGTATATTATCAGTGATTTATCCCACAGACTTTTTAACGATCCCTTTTTCCCCTACGGGACCATAACAGTTAATGTAATCGGGTGTCTGTTAATCGGCATATTAGGCGGATTGTCTGAAACAAGGCAGATATTTACTCCTGAAATTCGTGCATTGATTCTCATCGGATTCCTGGGAGGATTTACAACGTTTTCAACGTTTGGATATGAGATATTCACGGTTGCCCGGGATGGACAGTTTGTTGCAGCTCTGACAAACCTCATGCTTCATCTTATCCTTGGTTTCGGTTCTGTCTGGCTTGGATTTTCCATGTCTAAACTATTATAAAGGAGGTTGAATTTATGGTTCTTCCGGAAAAAGGGCATTTGCTCAGGATCTTCATCGGTGAGAGCGATAAAAAAGATGGAGTCCCTCTATACGAATGGATTGTAAAAAAAGCAAGGGAACACGGATTGGCCGGGGCAACGGTTACCCGCGGTGTTTTAGGTTTCGGAGCGCATTCAAGGATTCATACCACAAAAATTTTAAGACTTTCAGAAGGTATGCCCATGGTCATAGAGATTGTTGATACTTTGAAAAAAATTGATGATTTTATGCCAATCATTGATCACACCATTAAAGAAGGACTGGCTACCGTAGAAGAAATAAGTATTAGGTTCTACCGGACAAGTTAGCTGTGTTTTTGATAAATTCTTGAAATGATTTACTCTCAACGATATAAAAAGTTTTCAAATGACTAACTTTACAGGACACAAATAATGACTGATTCAAACAGGGAACCACATCTTTTTCCAGTACAAATCTATTATGAAGACACAGACCATTCAGGGGTTGTCTATCATGCGAATTACTTAAAATTTTTCGAACGGGCCAGAGAAGATATCATTGGTATCAAAACACTTGCCGACATGTGGCATCAGCAGAAAATCGGATTTGCTGTTTACCAGCTAAATGCAGGTTACCACGACGGGGCGATTTTCGGGGATCTTCTCGATATTAAAACAACATGGAAAAAAGAAGGGGATTACAGGGTCGTCTTTTTTCATGAAGCCTGGCGGCCGGATGCAACAAAAGCTGCCGTTACCTGCACACTGGAACTTGTCTGCCTTGGTCCGAACAAAAAATTAATGCCGATTCCGGATTCCGACTTTCTAATTTAAAACAAAGAAAGAATACCGTTAAACCATCTATGAATTATAGGAATTATAGTAATTAATTCATTGACAATAAAAATTGAGCGGTATATTTAAAATAAACCATATTTGGCACAATGTGTGCCATACTTTGTATGGATTAAGTTGGCCCAAAAGACAAGGAGGTTGTAAATATAGTATTGATTAATTCTTAACAGCATCAAGGAGGTGCCCGTGAAGGACAGACAAAAACAGCCTGATGAACAACAAAAGAAAACAGGGGTTTCCAGAAGGAATTTTTTGAAAACCGTTACTGGAACAGCTGCCGGAATCGGTATTTCTCAGGTGTTCAATCCCGCCCTTGTTTCAGCAATGAAAAAAGCCCTTGAAACCCATCCGGTTCTCTGGATCCAGGGGCAAGGCTGCTCCGGTTGTTCAGTTTCCCTATTGAACAACGTTGATCCATCTATTGCCGATGTACTTCTCAAAGTTATCAGCCTTCAGTTCCATCCAACCGTAATGGCAAGTGAAGGTGAAACTGCCCTGGAAAATCTTTACAAGATTGCAGAAGAGTACAAAGGGAAATTCTCTCTGGTAGTTGAAGGCGCCATTCCAATGGCCGCAAATGGGAAATACTGTATTGTGGGAGAACTTAACCACAAAGAAATTACCATGGTTGACATTGTAAAAGACCTGGGTGCAAAAGCAGGAAGCGTTCTGGCAATAGGGACATGCGCTGCTTATAGTGGAATTCCCGGTGCAGAAGGTGGTGAAACCGGTGCAACAGGAGTAATGGATTTTTTCCACACCTATGGCATTAAGACTCCAGTTGTCAATATCCCGGGTTGTCCTCCCCACCCGGACTGGATTGTAGGATCGATTGTTCATCTACTAACGAAAGGTATCCCCGAATTAGACAACGATGGACGTCCGGTTATCTTCTTTGGAGAGAATATCCATGACAACTGCCCGCATCTGGATGAATATGATGGCGGTGAAATGTCTGAAAAGCTCTCAGATGCAAATGGCTGTCGTATGGATCTTGGTTGTAAAGGTCCGGATACATATGCTGACTGTT
>JAHOYS010000403.1 GCA_019038815.1 Desulfobacterales bacterium
GCTTTTGAGCCGTCTTTCCCGCCGAATATGCCATCGGGTGGATAAATATAGCGTCCTGCCTGCACTGCAATGGAAGTTGTTCCGACAGGATTTTCACCATCTTTTGGTGAGCGTATTATCATCTGCCTGCCAATACCGCCACGCTGTTTCCCAGGGCCTCCCGAGTCTTCAACCAAGCCTCTTGATTCAACAATCATCGTTGTATCACTTTCAAGAATTTCAACAGGTGTGTTGGCCCCGTTGGCTGGGAAAATAGCACAGTGGTGGCCGTCAAATCTTGAAGATGCTCCCATTCCGCCGCCACGGATAATCATGGTGTGCCATGGCTTGCCATTTGCAAAGGAACCATGAAAGATATTGGTCTGGGCAGGAGTGCCTCCGGAACCTGCAATGATATTATCAGGCGCTGCTTTGGCAAGCGCATTAAAAACCATTTCTGTCATAAAATGGCCCACTACCATTCTTGCTGCCACTGCTGCCGGGAATGTACAATTAACAATAGACCCTTCAGGCGCTGTCATTGTTATGGGGCGGATAGCTCCCTCATTAATAGGTATTCCAGGGTCAAAAGCAGATTTAATCGCCATGAACACATAGGCATATGTAAAATTATAAACTACATTCACGCCCCAGTCTACCTGCTTGGATGTGCCGTCAAAATCAACATGAATGTTGGAACCATCTACTTTAACTGTCAGCTTGATGGGAATGTCTGGTTTGTTTCCTGCACCTTCGATAATGCCTTCATGGGCATAGGTTCCATCGGTAATTTTTTCAATGGCAGACCGCATGCTTATTTCAGTTCGGTCGATAATTTCGTCAGCAAGGTCATCTAAGGTATCAAGCCCTTCATCTTCCATCATTTCTATGATTTTTTGGGAACAAATATGATTTGCTGCTACCTGGGAACGGATATCCCCGTCAAACTCAGTTGCTGTTCTTACATTCCAGCGAATCATATTAACAAGGCTCTCATTGAGTTTGCCTGCGTCATAGAGCTTTGTTAAAGGGATATAAAGCCCTTCTGCATAGACATCCCGGTTATCGGAAGCAGTTCTTCCTCCAATGTCGGTGTGATGGAACACACATGCGGTAAATGCCACCGGTTTGCCTTTAAAAAATATAGGGCTCCACACGCAGACATCATTTAAATGCCCTGCCAGAAGCCAGGGGTCATTGATAATAAATACATCCCCCTCATTGTAATCTTCCAGGGGAATGGAGTTGACAATCTTTTTCATACCAAGGGCCATGGCACCTGCCTGACCGGGTGTGCATAATGTCCCCTGCACAAGCTCCTGTCCGCGGCTGTCTGTAAACATGCAGGTATAGTCGTGGGCATCCCTTAAAAGTGATGAAAAGGCTGTTCTGATAACAGATGCGTCAGATTCATCCACTATGGAAACAAGTCGTTTCCATAGAATTTCTAAAGTGATCGGGTCGAATTTGCTGTTATTTTTCTTCATTATTTATCCTCCCCGTCTGACTTAACTATTTGTATCCAGACAAAACCGTATTCATCAACCCGGGCCCTGGCATCCTCTCCCATTACAATTGTGGATTCACGTTCCTCAATAATGGCAGGTCCATTGAATTGTGCACCGGCAAACAGTTTAGACCGGTCATAAACAGTAAAAGGAGTATAATCTTTTTTAATTATTGAAAATGCCTGGCGTTCACCCTTGATACAGGTCTGAATATCCTGGATTTTATTTGACAATTTTGAAATTGAAAACGGTTTTTTAGGAAGACTTGCTCTGACCTTGAACGTTACAAATTCCACAGGTGATTCAACGCTGGTTCTGCCGTAAAGCCGTTTATATTCTTCATCAAACATGGTTCTGATTTCTTTTTTTGAAAATTTTGTAAAGTCTTTCATTTCAATGGAAAGATCAATTTCAGCACCCTGGCCCACAAAGCGCATTAAAAGGGTCCTTTCAAAAATGATTTCATCACCACTCTGGGCGCCTTCCAGAATTTTTGCACTCTCCTGTTCAAGTTCATTAAAAAGAAGTTCAATTCCTTTAAAATCTGCTTCATCAAGTACTTTTCTGTGGCTTCTTGAAAGATCAAATGCCACAGGGGCTGTAAAGAAACCAAGGGCAGACCCGACTCCTGCAAGAGGTGGCACAAGAATGGCAGAAGCGCCGATTTTTTTTGCAAGCCCGTAGGTATGAACCGGGCCTGCTCCACCAAAGGCTGACACGGTAACTATGTTTGGATTGCCGCCTTTTTCCGCAATATGGGTTTTGGCGGCTGATGCCATGGTCTCGTTGATAAGATCATGGATGCCGAAAGCAGCTTTTACCATTGTTGTGCCTAATGGTTTGGCAATTTTTTCTTCTATGGCTTTTTTGGAAAGCTCTATATCAAGGGCCATGGTTCCGCCGAGGAAAAAATCAGGATCAAGGTATCCAAGGACAAGATCGGCATCAGTTACGGTTGGATTATCTCCACCCTGCTTGTAACATGCAGGTCCTGGATCAGCGCCTGCGCTTTCCGGGCCAACCTGTAAAAGACCAAGGCTGCTGATTTTGGCAATACTTCCACCGCCTGCACCAATTTCCATCAGATCCACAACCGGTACCTGGATGGGAAGACCGCTGCCTTTTTGAAATCTTTGTACGCGTCCGACCTCAAAGGTGGATACAAGTCCTGCATGACCATCCTGAATCAGGCAGGATTTGGCTGTTGTACCGCCCATGTCAAAGCAGAACATATCCTTAATATTAAACATCTGTCCATAATGCTGGGAGGCAATAACAGCAGCCGTCGGTCCTGATTCAATAATTCTGACAGGAAAATTTTTTGCTGTTTCAATGGAAGTGAT
>JAHOYS010000399.1 GCA_019038815.1 Desulfobacterales bacterium
ATTTGGTGTTATCGGATCCGGTCAGATGGGTAACGGTATTGCACAGGTTGTGGCCGCAAGCGGCCTTGAAGTAGTAATGAGCGATATTAAAGAAGAATTTTGTAAAAATGGTATTGCGACCATTTCAAAAAATCTTGACAGAATGGTGAAAAAACAAAAAATATCTGAGGACGATAAAGCTGCAATTCTTGGAAGAATCAATACCACCACTGATTTACAAGATATGGGTTCTGTGGATTTTGTTGTTGAAGCGGCCGTGGAAAGAGAAGATCTGAAATTTAAAATTTTTGAAGATTTAGATAAAATCTGCCCGCCACAAGTTATTTTGTCAACCAACACGTCTTCCATTCCCATTGGAAGAATTGCGGCCAGAACATCCCGGCCTGACAAGGTGATCGGCATGCATTTTATGAACCCGGTTCCTGTGATGAAACTGGTTGAAGTCATTAAGGGTCTTGCCACCTCGGATGAAACATTTGATATTACATGGAAACTGTGTGAAGACTTTGGGAAAACCCCTGCAGAAGCCAATGATTTCCCGGGGTTTATTGCCAACAGGATATTGATGCCCATGATCAATGAAGCCGTCTTCTGCCTCTACCAGAGTGTTGGAAAACCTGAAGATATTGATACAGTTATGAGGCTTGGCGCCAACCATCCCATGGGTCCGCTGGCTTTGGCAGACCTCATAGGCCTTGATACATGCCTTGCCATCATGGAGACATTGTATGATGGTTTTAAAGATTCAAAATACAGAGCCTGCCCGCTCTTAAGAAAATATGTTGAGGCAGGCTGGCTTGGAAGAAAGACCGGAAAAGGGTTTTATGATTACAAATAATTAACTACAAGTTATTTTTAAATTAAAGCTGTAGCAGGGCACAAAAAAATTAAAAGTCTTGCCACAGCTTTTTTGATAGCAGATAGTTTGACTGTTTACCTGCCATATTTATCATCAAAAGAGTTCCAGAAGCCTCTGTCCTTATCCCTCCAGCCTTTTCCAAAGGATTTATCAAAGAAGGGTTTCAGAGTCGAGAACCAGGCACCATAACCTTGTTTGCCCTGTATCCGGGCCTTGATGACATCTGCTACATGGCTGAGAAGATTGGCCAGTTCATCTTTGGGAATATAGGAATCCGCACCTTTTTGAATGGATTCCTTTAAATTTTCAGGGGTCAGGGCATGGGCTGTGAGCATGAGTGCGGGAACATCTTTTTTGCGGGCAAGTTCAAGGACATCATATCCGCTGACACCCATGATATCCAGGATTGCCATATCATATTGGTTGTTTCCAATAAGTTTTTTTGCTTCATCAAAAGTGGCGGCCGTATCAAGAGAACACATATCCAACAGTTCTTCAACAGTTTCCAGAATATCAGGTTCATCATCAACCACCAGGATCCTTCGGTCTTTTAATAAATCTTCAGCCTTAATATTGTTTAAGTCGAATTTTACTGTGGTGACAGGGCAGGGTGCTTTAAGGATAACATATCTTGATGTGGAGCCTAAAAGAACTTTCTGAGCCCTGGATTTTTTCTTTATGCCAAGAAAAATTTGATCAATGTCGTTTTCCTGGGCAAATTTAACCAGATCTTCAGCAGGGGAAAGTCCTCTGACGCTTTGCTGAGCAGCGCACTCTATACCTGATTTCTCCATGAGTTTTTTTGCAAAATCAAGGCCTTTTTCAACCTCTAATATATCAGACTGTTTCTCAGAAGCGCCACCTTCCATTGAGGTGATGATATAAACAAAAGCATTATTGGTCTTTGCATAATCCCTTGCAAGGGATAAAGAAAGCCTGCCGACTTCTCCACCATTATATCCAACCAGTATCTTCATAACGAACTCCTAAAATTACAGTCTACATCCAGCGTTTGCGTCGTTTATATGATTTCACATCTTTAAATGATTTTCTTCCGCCGCCTTTGGTGATTCCCATGTAAAATTCTTTTACATCAGGGTTGTTCGACAGTTCTTCAGACGGGCCTTCCAGAACAATTTTCCCTGATTCCATGATATAGGCATAATCAGACACGGATAGTGCAACCTTGGCATTCTGTTCAACAACCAGGATGGTTGTATCAAGTTCTTTGTTAATTCTTTGAATGTTTTCAAATATTTCTTTTACGAGAATGGGTGCAAGCCCTAAAGACGGTTCATCCAGCATCAGCATCTGGGGGTTTGCCATGAGTGCCCTTGCAATGGCAATCATCTGCTGCTCGCCGCCTGAACTGTATCCCGCCATTCGGTTAGTGACCTTTGAAAGCCTTGGAAAATGTTTGTACATCAGTTCGTTGTCTTCACGGATTTTTTTTGATCCGTCTTTTCTGGTAATGGAACCGACCAGGATATTTTCATTCACTGTCAGGTGTTTAAATACCCTTCTGCCTTCAGGCACCATGACAGCACCCAGTTTTACAACGTCAGTACCTAAAAGTTGAGTTGTATCGGCGTCATTAAATTTAATGTATCCTTCTTTGATGGCACCATTCTCCGGCTTTAAAAGGCCGCTGATGGCTCTTAAGGTCGTGGTTTTACCGGCACCGTTTGTTCCAAGCAAAGCGACAATGCTGCCTTTGGGAACATTCAGACTGACACCGCGCAATACCTGAATGATGTCATTATAGACAACTTCAATATTATTGACTTCAAGCAGATTATTTTCCATATGCACTTTCTTTATTTACGGGCTTTGTTTTGGGTTAAACTTACCGGAAACCAAAAATTTTCAGTAAACTAAGATTTCCGGTAAGTCAAGGTTCAG
>JAHOYS010000344.1 GCA_019038815.1 Desulfobacterales bacterium
GATTTCAATAGTTGGTCGTATTTTTTATGATCGCCAATCCAATACCAAATGACTAAATCTTTATTCCTGACTGCAAGAGCCCGGTAGTCCATATTCACTCGAACCGACCAAATATTATCTTCAGAATTTACACACTTAAAGCGTAGTGAAGGATGGAAAGGATTTTCCTTCCAAAGTTCAAATTTAATATCTGCTTGTTTCTGGATATTCTCTGATAATTCTTTATACGATTTCCAATACGATTTTACAGTGAATGAATTCATTACAGTTTCCGGCTCTTCCCATCTCTGTGTTCTTTAAGAGCCTGCTTTGCCATTTTTTTCATCGGTCCAGGATGCGTTGAGTACAATTTTTCCCATTTTTGCTCACTGCGCAGTTCGTGTGCAAAAGTTCTTAGCATTTCCAAGGCTTGATTTCGATGGGTTACATTAATACTTTCCAAAATCTCAACCGCAGTTAATGATTCAGGGGATAATGGTGCTGAAACTTCCATATTGAGTACCTCCTTTCGCCTGTGTTTGTCTTCCTTGAAATTATTACAAATACAGATTGTTGTCAATTATAAACAGGAATAACGTGTGAATTACATGGTCACATGGGTGTTCTGACTTTGGTTAATTTTTCTCCCATTAAACCGGACAGCACTGAGGTTTAATATAAGATTGTCGGATTGATTTACGGTCTTTCAATTGCAATACAGACTGAATCTCATCCCGGGGGATTACCCGATCACTGTTCAACGTTTCCTGGTTTAACGCCTTTTCCTTAATTGTTTCGAAATCCATATGGGATCTCTGCGCAGGGGCAATATAGCGGCAACATATGCAATATTTTTAATAACATCATAGTAAAGGGCATTATGTCTTTAAAATTATAAAAGGCTCTGCCTTTATTCAAATCATCAACGGCTTCTTCCAAAATATAAACGTCTTTGATATTCATTGGCCACTGTGAGCTTTCAGGTCAGCAAGAGAGATAAATTTTGCAGTGCCGGCTGCAATTTTTTCTTTTCTTTCCTTTAGTATATCTTCATGCCATTCAGGCATATCAATTATTTGATTTTCATATAACATTGAATCCCAAAGCGCTTCCATCGCCTGAAGACGTTCAACAGCACTCATTTTTTTAAATTCATCTATATTCATTAATTTTCTCTCCTTATTTCTCTTGTGTACTTTAATATACAATACCAAAGCTATTCGGTATAGTCAAAATCGAGATATTTGCATGACCCCGATTTTTTTAAAATGATTTTAAAGTATTGTTTTAGTAACTCAACTACTTGCTGGGTTACTTGCTGGGTTACTTGCTGGGTTTTTCATGCCACTGTCATATATGAACGAAAGTTCTTTGTTAAAGGATATCCCCATCTGAGGTGTAATATGCATATTTCATTAACGCCAGAACTTGAAGTCGGTATAAGACAACCAATATAACTTACAATAACAATGACTCAAGATATTTCATACCCTTGCAGATCCTGACACCGTTGTCCATTCTCTCTCGTTTCAAATGCAGTACCAGTTGAGCAGCCGGGATATCATACCGTTTGTTGAAGTTAAGCAATGCCCTGGTCGGCCGGGCCTCGGATCGTTTGACTTCAATCATCAATTCAGGGGTATTGTCCTGAACCAGACAAAAGTCAACTTCAGCGCCATCCTTGGTCCTGATGTAGTGGAGAGACGCTGGCTTTCCTTCAAGGTCAACCTGTGCGTAAACATGTTTCAAAAGGCACAATGCTGCCAGGTTTTCAAAAACTGCACCCTCATCACCTTTTATCATGCCAGTGTCATAAAAATATATTTTCGGTGTTTTTAAAACAGATCGGGCAATATTCCTGGAATATGGGGTTACTTTGAATATAATAAACAATGATTCCAGTATCTGGATATATTTTTTTACGGTATTGGGCGAAATACTGACATCTTCGGCAATAGACTGATAGGAAATCGGAGAACCGGTCCTTGATCTTAACAAATCAAGGATTAACTGGATCGCCTTGAAATCGTGAATTCGCTCAAAATCAAGAATATCGGTTCGAATCAGGCCGTCCACATACTGCATCCTCCAACGATCAGCATCAATACTGCTGTCCGTTAGAAAAGGTTCTGGAAATCCTCCCCGGCTTAAAAAAAAATCCGGGTCCACAGGGACATTAACATGGACAGCTTCAGCAGGTGAAAACGGGAGCAGCCGATGCCTGAAAAAACGACCTGCTAAAGAATCTCCCTGCTGCCTGAACGCTTCCAGCCGCGCGCTGCCGGTAACAAGAATCATCATATCAGCAGGTTTGGTATCATAAATACCTTTAAGATAGTTCTTCCATCCATTCATTTTATGGAGTTCATCAAGAACAAGCAGCGTTGTGTTTTCCAGCCAGGCCTCATCTTTAATTATCCTGCGGTCACCGGCACTGTCATAATTTAAATATACGCTTCCGGGAAACAACCGGGCAATATCTTTTGCCAGCCATGTTTTGCCAACCTGTCTCGGACCGGTGATAAAGACCATCTTTTTTTTCAGGTCATTAATAATTTGTTGTTTTTGCTGTCTTTCCATATGGCTATTCTGCATCATTTTGCGGAAAAGTCAAGACTATTCGGCAAGACGTTGCAGAATAGTCTCGGCGTGGTCTTTCTATTCTAAAAACCATTTCCAGATAGGGATTGATAATATATTTTTTAGAGTTGAGGAAGACTGAGTTAGCTATTGTAAATATTGTCGTCTTTAATT
>JAHOYS010000224.1 GCA_019038815.1 Desulfobacterales bacterium
ATGAAAACAATTGGTCTTTTGGGTGGAATGAGCTGGGAAAGCACGGTTAATTACTATCGAGCGATAAACGAGGGGGTAAAAAATGCTCTTGGCGGTTTGCACTCCGCCAGGATCGTATTGTACAGTGTTGACTTTGATCCCGTTGAAAAGCTGCAGCATAAAGGTGATTGGGAAGGTACAGCTAAAATACTTTCAGAAGCAGCCTTGAGGATTCAATCTGCCGGCGCTGATTTTCTGGTTATCTGCACAAATACCATGCACAAGGTTGCCCCTCAGATAGAGGAGGTAATTGATATACCATTGCTGCATATTGCTGATGCAACGGCTGAAGAACTTGTACACAAAGGTATAAAAAAAGTGGGTCTTCTGGGCACAGGTTTTACGATGGAGCAAGATTTTTATAAAGGCCGGTTGATTCAAAAATATGGGCTCAATGTTTTGGTGCCCAATAAAGAAGACAGAGAGGTTGTCCACAAAATAATCTATCAAGAGCTTTGTTTAGGAAAAATAAGAATCGATTCCAAGACAAAATATCTTCATATAATAGATTCCCTGGCTGACCAGGGAGCCGAAGCCGTGATTCTTGGCTGTACTGAAATAGGGATGCTTGTGAACCAGAGTGATACCAGGGTAAAACTGCTTGATACCACTGCTGTTCATGCAGAAAAAGCAGTTTCATATGCAATATAACTCATTGACCCCACCCTTTAACGGACAGCGATAAGGGAGTGGTTTCAAGTGTTTAACTCTGCCCTGTAGATCAGGGCAGAGTTTATCATTTTATTGATACTTATTTTTTATAAAGGCAAGGGATTCATCAATCGCGTTCAGTGTCAGATCCAGGTCTTCTTGGGTGTGCCTGTAACTGATATAGGCATGGTGAAAGGGGGTAAAAAAGAACCCTTTCCGGATAAGCTGGGTATAAAAATCCCTTCGCTTGCCTTTGTAATCGCCTGTTTCATCCTTTTTAAAGGTGATGTAGAACATGGGGGCAACACCTGTCAGTTCGGCACCCGCATCATATTTGTCAATGATACTCTGGATGCTTTTCATGAACCTTTCGCCTTTTTCCCATAGGTTCTCAAGCACATTTTCTCGCTCCAGAATTTCTATGGTTTTAAGCGCGGCAATAAAGGCCTCGCTGTTTGGGAAAAATGTGGAAGAAATAAACAGCTTGGATTCAGCCGCCATCATAACATCTTTTTTCCCGGTCACAACAGAGATGGGATATCCATTGCCCATAGCCTTTCCAAGGACTGTTAAATCAGGGGTTACATTATAAAGTTCCTGGGCACCGCCCATTCTAAGCCTGAAGCAGGTACGGATTTCATCATAGATAAGGACCGCACTATACTTGTCTGCAATCTTTCTTACCCCTTCAAGGAATCCCGGGGCAGGTGTCTGCATTTTTTGATGGTTGGGATGGCCGAATGGGGTCATGATGATGGCGGCGGTATCATTTCCATGGGAGGCCATCAGATCTTCAAGCTGGTCAAGGTTATTGTATTGAAATTCAAAAACATCTTCATAGAATTTTGATGGAATCCCGCCTTTCATCTCAATACACCAGTCGTGCCAGCCATGGTAACCGCAGCGCATCACCTTGAGTTTGTTTGTATGGGCCCTTGCAATACGGATGCTGGCTGTGGTGGCGTCAGACCCGGTTTTCAAAAAAATACTCATTTCAGAAGAGGGAACAATCTGGGTCAGCTTTTTGGCAAGTTCGTTCTGAAATTTCTGGGTCAGGGTGAAACAAAACCCTTTTTCTTTTATCTGTTTGTAAACGGCTGCATCCACCTCTTCTTCCCGGTAACCCAGGATGATGGGGCCGTAACCGCAGAGAAAATCAATAAATTCATTGCCGTCAACATCAGTCAGATGGCAGCCTTTGCCCTCATCAAGAAAGATGGGATATTCTCCGTCAATAAAATCGCCTGGCTTTCTGGCGCCCAGTACCCCTCCGGGGATAAGTGTGGTTGCTTCTTCAAATAATTCCCGGCTTTTAGTGATGTTCAGTTTTTTTGTCTCTTTCATGGAACGTCTCCTGTGCTAAACTTCAAACATGGATGAAATTTTTTGGGTCTGATGGATTCTTGCGCCTCTTTTTAAAAAAGCACCAATGAATTTGGCAGGGTCAATACAGCCTTCCGGGGCCACAACCCCTTTTACGGTCACATCACCGGCATCCATCATAAGGGATGCTATGGAGGCGGGAAGTCCTGTTCCGGGAGCCATCCTTCCCACCATGTCGGCGGTGTAGGTGACTTTTTGCCCGTCTTTTTCTCCTTTGACAATGACTTTAAGGCCCGAAGACTGGGGCCCGTTATCCCTTTTTTCAGGAATGGTTTCCCAAAGCTTTAGTGCAAGGTCATAGGGTGTCACCCTGGTCCCTTTGATATCTATAGGCTCTGTGTCTAAAAGGCCGGTCTTTTTCTGCTCTTGTATCAGTTCATCCACCCATGAGGGAATAAGGGCGCCTTTTATAATCACATTTTTAACCCCTTTAATATATCTTGGGAGGGTTAAAGGCTGGGGATGGCCCACGTAGCGGACATGGCAGGTGCCAAGGGGTTCAAGAAACTGTTCTGCAGTTGCTTCGGTCCCGCCTTCCACATGGACTAGTTTCCCGTCAATATACTGGGGGATTTTTCCAAGGGTCATATGAAGGCTGTGATCCCAGGCAGCTCCTGCAAGTTCGGCAATACTGACCACCCAGTAAAGATAAATATC
>JAHOYS010000349.1 GCA_019038815.1 Desulfobacterales bacterium
AAAGTATGGAATCCATCCAGGCACAATTTGAAGAAAAGTCAAAAAAAATCACCATTAAAAAGGATGCCGAAAAAGAAGACTGGGCGGCGGTCTGCCAAAAATTCAATGATGATGTATCCCGTATCTGCGATGTAACAGACAAGAAAGATTATACTGGATTGTTTGAGTGTTTTGATGATGATAACATGCGGTTTTTTTATCTGGTTAAGGAAGACAAGGACTTATACCGGATGAAACGGAAACGTTTTTTTGATAATATCGGGCTGGAATAAAAATGATTAAATCCATGAATATTGCCTGGTGGGTGCAGCGCTGGGCTGAACTTACACCGGACAAGCCGGCGATCATATTTGAAGAACAGACTATTTCATATCAAGTGCTTTGCAGGCGAGCAGACCGGACAAGCTGCTGGCTTCAGTCCATAGGGATTGAAAAGGGTGACCGTGTGGCAGTTATGCTCAATAACTGCCCCGAGTTTCTCGATCTGTTCCTTGCATGTGCCAGGCTTGGAGTTATTTTTGTTCCCATAAATTTTCGTATTACATCGGTTGAACTGGATTATTTTATTCAAAACTGCCGCCCAAGGCTGTTTATCCACGGAGACGAATTTTTAAATGCAGTAAATCCACTTGAGCTGGGAAGCTATCTGCCTCCCATGATGGTGGCGATTGTGGGAAAGGCTAAATTCAACAGCAGGATATTTGATTTTGTTGAAGAAACAAAGAAATTTGACGGGAAGCGGGCATTTTTAACAAGGTCTCTTGGCCCTGCTGATCCTGAAGAACCGCAGGTGATTATGTATACGTCCGGTACGACGGGTCAGCCAAAGGGAGCGGTTCTTTCCCATAGGAAAACTTTTTTTAACTGCCTGAATGCAGATATTTTTTTCAAACTTCATTTCAGTGATATCATGATGATTTTTTTACCCCTGTTTCATTCGGGCGGTCTTTTTATTCAAGCAGCCCCGATTTTTTATAAAGGGGCAACCATTGTTCTTCACCGGAAATTTGATCCTGTGAAGATTTACAAGGATATTGAAAAATATCGAGTTACCAAATTCCTGGGGGTTCCCACGGTATACAGGGAATTGTTAAAAGTTGATCCGGAAAAGCGAAGTGATATTTCTTCTTTGCGGGTATGCGCCGGGGGTGGAGAAAAACTTAACCAGGACCTTATCAGAGAATGTGCTGAAGCCGGCCTTGCCTTCCGCCAGATCATGGGCCAGACAGAAACTTCAATCTTGTTATGGGCGTCTGAAGAGGACTCCTTGAAAAAGCCTGGAACTGTGGGCAGGCCTGTTTTCCATGCTGAAGTCTCCATCCTGGATGAACGGGGAAGAGCGGCAAAACCGGGTGAAACAGGCGAGATCGTTGTCCGGGGGTCTATCATGATGAAAGAGTATTGGCAGGACCCTGTAAAAACAGAAGAGACCATTAAAAACGGGTTTCTTCATACAGGAGATCTGGCCCGCATGGATGAAGATGGATTTTTCTACCTGAAGGGAAGAGCAGGGGATATGTATATTTCAGGCGGGGAAAATGTTTATCCGGCAGAAGTAGAAAAAATTCTCAAGCTTCATCCGGATATTGAGGAAGCGGCTGTCATAGGAATGGCCGATGAGCTATGGGGTGAAACAGGGCATGCCTTTGTCATCGTGTCACCTGGTGCATCCCTGACCCGGGCGGATGTCATTGCCATGTGTCACAACAGGCTTGCAAAATACAAGTGGCCTAAAAAGGTAACCTTTAAGTCACAGTTTCCTCGTACCTCCCTTGGCAAGATCAGAAAAAGAGATCTTTCTTAATCCTGCAAAGTGAACCGCCATTTGCAGAACATATCATCCGGGTGAGGGTCAGGAGGTGCAAATACACACTCCACGTTGATACGCTCGTCAATCACTTTTACAAAGCTTTCAAACTCCTTCATGTGCATATGTTTGCAGACATATTCTTCCTGGCCGCGTTTGAGACGGGCCTGCTGAGTGGGGCATGAAGGCACTGTAATAATCACCTCATCTTTTTTTTCCTCAATATTGTAGCCCACAAGAATACACCAGGGGAATAATTTTAATGCCTTAACAAAACCTGCAAGCCCCTTTTCAGAAATATCAAATTTTTCTTTAAGATCTTTGGCAGCATACCCTGCTACACGGTCCCAGACATGTTCATTGATCTTTTCTGCCGTTGGCTGATCAAATTTTTCAGCTATCCTGATAAACCAGAATGCATCCATGACCCTGTAGTTCCATAAAAGAAACTCAATATAGGTCTGGAGCTCTTTTTTGTTCATGGTTTTAAAAACATCTAAATTCATGGAAGATCCTTTTGTCAGATCAGTTTGGAATCTAATGATTCAGTTCCCGTTAATGTATCACAACATCTTTAAGGTTAACAGAGGTCATCATCAGGATATTGATAAAACCATTTAAAAAAATACAAGGCCTGGATTTGCAAGCTGTTTATTTCTTTTTTGTTGCCTGGGTTTCCCAGTCTGCAATTTCAGTTGTTTCGTAAATTTCTTCCCAGCCTGTAATCATTCCTGTAATATGACTGAAAAGCGAATGACCCGTGGTCGTCATATAAAGGTGGATGATCAAAAAATTTAAAAGGAAGAGTGCAATCAGTGTGTGTATGACGGCTAAAACCGGCAGGGGTAAAATTTGTGGTATATCATTATA
>JAHOYS010000059.1 GCA_019038815.1 Desulfobacterales bacterium
TTCCACTGGCGACAAAACATTTAATCCTCTGGAATTCAACAATCTTAACCTGAAGGTCACACGTAAAACAGGTGTGCTCATCTGCTTTGAAATTCTATTTCCGTCCATTGCATCCAGGTTTGTAAAAAACGGAGCTGATATCCTCACCACAATTACCAATGATGCCTGGTTTGGGCATACATCGGCTGCTCCACAGCATTTTTCCATTGCCGTGTTCCGGGCTGTTGAGAGCCGTAGAGTCATAGCAAGGGCTGCGAACACAGGAATTTCAGGCTTCATTGATCCCAAGGGGCAAATCCTTGAAACAACTACCTTGTTCACAGACCAGGCCATTACGCGGCAAGTCCCTGTCCTGAAGCAAATCAGTTTCTATACAAAACATGGGGATATTTTTGCCCTCAGTTCAATCGTTGCAATCTGCTTTGCTTTTATGTTAAAAGGGGTTAGAAAAAAAATGGGGGAGAAATCAAAATGAATGCAGAATTAAAACAAAATATCCAAGCCATATATACCAAAGCCGACAAACTCAAGGAGTATCTTTGACCTCCCTTTAAAAACAAAGCGCCTCCGCGAACTTGAACATATTGTTTCCCAAAAAGACTTCTGGAACGATTCAGACAAAGCAACCGGTCTTTTAAAAGAGAGAACCTGTCTTTCAAATCTTCTGGAAACCTGGGAAAACATTTACAAAGACATTGAAGATGCAGATATCCTTCTGGAACTTTCCCATGAAGAATCGGATAAAGAGAGTGAAAAGGAAGTAGCGGCCCTTTTATCTGCACTTGAGAAAAAAATTAAAAAATTCTGGGTTCAGATCACCCTTGACGGTGAAGACGATGCAAGGGATGCTCTTGTTTCCATCAATGCCGGTGCCGGCGGCACAGATTCCCAGGATTGGGCTGAAATGCTGTTTCGCATGTACACCCGATGGATTGATAAAAAAGGCTATAACTGTCAGATTATTGATTATCAGCCAGGGGATGAGGCCGGGATTAAAGGGGCAACCCTTCGTGTTTCAGGTGTTAACTGTTACGGATTTATGAAAGTTGAATCCGGGGTTCACCGCCTCGTCAGGATTTCACCCTATAATGCAAGCGGGAAACGCCATACATCATTTGCATCCGTATTTGTCTATCCTGAAATAAAAGATGAAATTAAAATCAATATTGATGAATCAGATCTGAGAATTGATGTGTACCGGGCAAGTGGCGCCGGTGGACAGCATGTGAACAAGACCAGCAGTGCAGTCAGGATCACCCATCTTCCCACGGGTGTGGTTGTCCAGTGCCAGCAGGAACCCTCCCAGCACCGTAACAAGGAAATTGCCTTTAAGGTTTTAAAATCAAGGCTTTACCAGCTTGAAAAGGAAAGCCGGGATAAAAAAATGCAGACCCTTCATGACGGTAAGGATGATATTGCCTGGGGAAGCCAGATCAGATCCTATGTTCTTCACCCCTACAGGATGGTTAAAGATCATCGGACAGATTTTGAAATGGGCGATGTGGACAGGGTTCTGAACGGCGACCTGGACCCTTTTATTGAAGGAGTTTTACTCTCATAAAAATATGGATCCACTTTTCATCATTGAAAAATTTTATACACCGGGCACAAAACTTTACCAGATTCTTGTTGGTCACAGCCGGATTGTCACTGAAAAAAGTCTTGAAATTGCCCGCAATCTGACTCATCTGAACCCGGATCTTGAATTTATTAAAAAGGCTGCCATGCTGCATGATATCGGCATATATCTAACCCGGTCAGAATCCATCGGCTGTAGCGGTGAAGCACCTTATATCTGTCATGGATACCTTGGACGAATGCTTCTGGATGAACATGGGCTGCACCCTGCATACGGCCTTGTCTGTGAGCGGCATACGGGTGCAGGAATTACAAAAAACAACATCATGTCAAGCAATCTTCCGCTGCCCCAAAGGGATATGGTACCAATAAGTCTTGAAGAAAAAATCATCTGTGCTGCAGATAAATATCACTCCAAAAATCCAAAACATGCCGATAAAACCATATCCACCATTCAAATTATTGAGAAACTTGGAAATATAAACAAAAATCATGCAAAAAGATTTTCAATCTGGGCTGAAGAATTCAACCTGTAATCAGCAGTGAAACATATCGGGAAGACATCAAGTGATCATAACAATAGATAGCGGCAAAACAATAGATACAGCAAAAGACTTAAGCGCTGAAGAACGCCATATCCTGCAAAAACTCTTTGCCTGGAAGGCTATTGCCGATTCTCTGGCTCAGTTCAGAAAAATAAAGGACCGGGCAATGAAAACGGGGTGGAATGATTCCGGGCCTGTCAGGGAAAGCCGTATCTTAAAAATTATCATTCAACACCTGGAAAAAGAACTAATCCTTCGGCTGAAAAACGAAAAAAAATCACAACTATAACTGCCGGCCAAATTTAAGAGAGTTTACTGAAAAGCTCAAACATCTATTTGTTCAAGTCCATAAGGCCTGTCCATTTGACGGGACAAAAATTTTTCAACGATTATTTTTTTTCCTGTTGTATAAAAATGAAACTTGGGATCATTGCTGTTGTTTGAAATTAAATCAAACTCTATCAGTACTCTTTTTGTCTGGATTGCAACTGCGTCGCCAGGGTCTATGATGGCTACACTGTTTTT
>JAHOYS010000291.1 GCA_019038815.1 Desulfobacterales bacterium
ATGCTGCTGGGATTACATACATACAGTTTATACCTGCATGGAATCGGTCAGGCATGGGCAGGATTTGAACTGCCATGGGAAAGACAGCTGAGCACGTTCCAGCTCTTTGATCTGGGAATTGAACTGGGACTGGACGGCTTTCATCTGGATGACGGCGTCCTGGAAAACCTGGAGCCCTCTTTTCTTGCGGAAGTCGGTGCTGCAGCAAAAGAGAAAAACCTCTATCTTGAGTATAATATGTCCATGGATCTGGGACATTTTGGTATTGGCATCCAGCATGATTTAAAAGATGGATTGAGCACAGCTCAAAATATGGGTGCAGACGTGGTAAAGGTCAGCATGGATCTGCCACGCCCTCGGCCACGGGCCGGCAGCAGGTTTCATCCAAAGGTCATGCCCTATCTTGAAGAAACCGGCAAGCGGCTGAAAACTGCTGCATTGATTGCAGAAGACTATGGCATTCGTCTGGCCCTTGAAAATCATTGTGACAGTTTTTCAGAAGAGATTCTCTGGGTGATCAAAGAGGTGAATCATCCGTTTGTCGGGGCCTGTATTGATACCATGAATGCATGGCATATGGCCGAAGATCCCATGAAAGCCATTGAAAATCTTGCGTCTGTTGCTTTTACAAATCATTTCAGGGATGATCGCGTGGAGTTTCGCCGTGATGGTTTCAGGGTCAGGGGGGTGGCCGTGGGTGATGGAGACATTGACATGAAAAAAGCATATGACCTCATTAAGACAAAGTCCCCCACCAACCGGATCAACATTGAAACCGAGATGGGGTTCAGCCTGGAAGACAGGGATACTGCTTTACGCCTTGAGATTGAAACCATCAAAAAAAGCATTCATTATTGCCGGACCGTGCTTCATATCGGCAAAGACACGCCTGAAACATATATTTCAAATATCAACAAATAATTTATTCGCCAGACATTATCAAGGACAAATATTGACTTTAATCATCTTGACAGGATTGCCGGTTTTACGCTATTTAAAGCTCTGAAAAAATGAAATAATTTGCAATGATAAAGAAACTCAACAACATACTTCAAACAATCCTTTTTTCATGGATTATACTTTTGGGAATTGTTTACACTCACCCGGATTGTCATTGCCTGTTACCCAATCTTTGTCACCAGACAAATTCGCTGAGCTCATCAGGCGAAGCGTCTATTTCAACCGCTCATAGTTTTGCTGCTGCCAAAGAGGATTCATGTTGCAAAAAAAAGATGTGTGAATATGAAGGGGAGCTTTTTTATGTCAGCCAAAACTCTAAAATCCAAAAGCAATCTATTGATTTTTTTAATGCTGACCAAATACCGGTTAATAAGAATAAAACGACAAATTTGATCTTTGGTCAGTATAAATTTTCACAAACCACTTCAATATATATCCTCACACAATCGTTTCTGTGTTAGTCCGTCCAACCTGTCCTTTAGAAAAACAATCGGCAAATTCAGGGGTCACCCGCATCGTTGCGAGATATTGATCCTGACCCATTCCCATTAGAATGGCCTGACCGCCTGCAAACAATCATTTAATTTTTTGAGAGATATTGATATGCCCCAATCCAACCAACCGTCCAATTCGAACTGGACTATTCTTTTCCTATGCTGGTTCACAGCCAGCGTATCAACCTTTGGAAGTGTATTTTTCAGTCTTGTAATGGAGTTTGCTCCCTGTGTTTTGTGTTGGTATCAGAGAGTATTTTTGTTTCCTTTAGTCATAATTTTAGCAATAGGGCTTTTCCCTTTTGATAAAAGTATTGTGAAGTATGCTCTCCCATTAGCAATAGCCGGCTGGCTGACATCATTATACCACAACTTAGTGTATGCCGGAATAATTCCGGAGAGCATACAACCTTGCACTCAGGGAATTTCTTGTACAGAAGAATACATAGATCTGTTTGGTTTTTTATCAATTCCAATGCTTTCTTTACTTTCATTTTCAACAATAATAGCACTTTTAATTATCTTAAAAAGGAGAATCTCTAAATGAAATATGTAATATTTGGGGTTACATGTCTTGTATTGGTCATTGTATTTGTGTCCACAAGTTTC
Organism: Desulfobacterales bacterium; assembly: GCA_019038815.1. Taxonomy (GTDB): domain Bacteria; phylum Desulfobacterota; class Desulfobacteria; order Desulfobacterales; family Desulfobacteraceae; genus Desulfobacula. The sequence goes on from JAHOYS010000291.1 coordinate 2,064, forward strand.
TACTACAAAGGACAACAGGCTGAAATGTATGGCTTTATGGCCAGAGAAAACGCTTCAACTTTTGTGAGAGACCATTCTCAAACATTTGGCAGCGATGATGCAAAAGTCTATCTTGTTGAGTTTATGGACCCTGCCTGTGAAACATGTGCGGCTTTTTCTCCCTTTGTTAAACAAATAATGAAGGCCAATCCCGGCAAAATCAAACTTGTTCTTCGATATGCCCCTTTTCATGATGGTGCTCAATATTTTGTCAAAATTCTCGAGGCAGCCAAAAAACAAGGTAAATATTGGGAGACGCTGGATGTTATGTATAAGTCGCAACCTTACTGGGCCAGCCACAGCAACCCTCAACCTCAAAGAATCTGGCAGTTTCTCCCAGAGGCAGGACTCGATATAGAGCAAATCAGAAAAGATATGAATGACCCTGCCATTGAAAAACTTATTGCACAGGATATTGCAGATGCCAAAACACTCAATGTTCGAAAAACGCCAGGATTTTTTGCCAATGGGAAACCTCTCCAAATCTTTGGTTACAAACAATTGCAGCAGTTAATTCAATCTGAAATAAATGC
>JAHOYS010000071.1 GCA_019038815.1 Desulfobacterales bacterium
CTGACTGCGGTAAAAATCTGGGCCGGAACAAAAAATATTCCCCTGGCTTTTGACCTGGATGCATACAGGATTTCAAGCTCCAAGCTTGCATCCAATGACCTTTTCAGAAAAATGAATCTTCCTGCACCCGACCTCTGGCCGGATTGCAGCTTTCCTGTTGTGGTAAAACCGGATCAGGCAAGCGGCAGCCAGGGCGTTGAAGTGTTTAATGATGCAAAAGCATTTTTTGCCAGGTTTCCAAACAGGCAGGATCTGGACAATATGGTTATACAGGAATATCTGGAAGGACCCTCATACTCCATTGAAGTTGTGGGAAGCCCTGGAAAATACCAGGCACTTCAGGTCACGGACCTGAGTATGGACAAAGCATATGACTGTAAAAGAGTCACAGCCCCCACACAACTATCATTGCATCAGGCCAGACAGTTTGAAGAAATGGCCGTTGCCATAGCCGGCGGAATACATCTTACGGGAATCATGGATGTCGAAGTTATACTCAGCAATAATGAGCTCAAATTGCTTGAAATTGATGCCAGGCTTCCCAGTCAGACCCCAATCGCTGTTTACTGGTCAACGGGGATAAATATGGTTCAGATGCTTGGCAATTTATTTTTAAATAAAAACAGTGTAGACTTTGAACAAAAATGTGAGCGTTTTGCAGTTGTTGAGCATATCCGTATTTCAGGGTCTGAATTAGAGGTTTGCGGAGAGCATAAAATGGCCCTGGATGGTCCTTTGACAGTACAATTTAATTTTTTTGGTGCCAATGAGGCCATTACAAGTTTTGTCCTCGGGAAAAAACAATGGGCAGCCACCCTGATATTTACTGGCAGTACCCGTGAAGATGTGATAGCCAAAAGACAGAACTGCTATGAACAGATTGAGGAAAAGATCCATTGACTCGTTTAAAAACCAGTGATATCAACGATATTTCATCTCGACTGGAGATATACAACCAGGAAGTTTTGAGCAAAACAGGCCGGACTTTATTGGGAATTGCCTGCCATGCCTGTGGTAAAGATGAAATTCAGATGAGACGTCAGATAGAATCTTTTTGTATCCATGTCGTACCGGTTACAGCCGGACAGGGCATCATTACAGATTTTTGTGAAACCGTTACCACCATACTCCAGTTTTTAGGATTCAATGCCAGGGTGTCTGATTTGCCTGATACATCCGGTGTTGCACTGGCTTTTGAAAACAAAGCAGATGCCATCATGATGGCCGATGACCGCAGGTTTGTGGGGCTGAATTTAAACACCCGGTCTGTGGCAGATAATTCTGAGGTAACCGGCAGGGTTTTTGCCGCAGCCCTGGATCTTATGGCCAAAGGGATCGAGAATTGCAAGGTACTGGTCCTTGGATGCGGCCCTGTGGGAGAAGCAGCTTCCAAGACTCTTTTATCTCTTGGAGCACGGGTGTCCCTGTGCGATACTCATCTTCTGTCAGCCCGGTTTTTAAAAGAAAGGCTTTCAGTATATCCCGGCGGTAATAAAATAATTATTGAAGAGGATATAAATACCGCACTTTCAAATTATGGATATGTCATGGAGGCCACACCGTCAGTGAATACAATCCCGGACGAATTCATTTCGGATCATATGCTTGTCACAGCTCCGGGAGTGCCCCTGGGGATTTCTAAAAATGGTTGTCAGATTCTGGGAAATCGTCTACTACATGACAAGCTGGAGCTGGGTGTTGCAGGTATGGCAATTTCCCTTGTTTTGTAGAAAAAAAATCAGGAGACTATTTTGAATGATTTAACATGGACTGATACTCAGATCAGGAGACTTAAAGAACTTGGAGCAGATCTGGAAAATTTTCCTGCAAATTTTTCTACGCTTGCCGAACGGAACAAAATATTCCAGAAAATTGAAAAAAAGCAGGTTAAGGCTGACAGGGCAAAATTATCAGATTTTTTGAGCCAGGGCAAAAAAGCACATATTGAAAAATTAAAGGAAACACTTTGCCTGACACTTCACCAGCAGGGTTTTATACGGGTGTTTACCCCGACGGTCATAACCAGGGCTGCCCTTGCAAAGATGACCATTGATGAAAAACATCCTCTTTTCCAACAGGTTTACTGGATAAACGAGAAACAATGTCTAAGGCCCATGCTGGCCCCTAACCTTTACAGTTTAATGGTTGACTTCAGTCGGCTGAGCCACCGGCCCATACGGTTTTTTGAGATGGGTTCCTGCTTCCGGAAAGAGTCTGACGGTGCCCGACATAACAGTGAATTTACCATGTTGAATTTTGTGGAAATGGGACTTGCCAGAGAAAATCGTCATGCCCGGTTAAAGCAGCTGGCAGCTGTTATAGCAAAGGCAGCAGGACTGAATGATTTTAGATTTGAAAGTGAAGACTCAACGGTCTATGGAAGCACCCTGGATGTTGTGGCGGGTCCTCAGAATATTGAAGTTGCTTCCGGAGCCATGGGACCGCACCCCCTTGATATGGCATGGGGTATTACAGACAGCTGGATAGGGATGGGGTTTGGCCTTGAAAGACTGTTGATGATATCTCAAGGCGACACCTCGATCGGCAGGTGGGGTAAAAGTCTGTCCTATTT
>JAHOYS010000208.1 GCA_019038815.1 Desulfobacterales bacterium
TTGAGTCCGTTGGCCAGCTGCAGCATGGAATCTGCCGTTTGGATGGCTTTTGAATTTATCTCGTATGCTCTCTGGCCAACAATCATCTTAACCATTTCATCTACAACGTTTACATTTGACATCTCCAGGAAGGTCTGTGAAATAGTACCGAACCCCCCTTCTCCTGAATTTCCAACAGTGGCGGTGCCGGATGCCTCTGTTTCGCCATAGAGATTTCTTCCCAGGCTGGTAAGTCCAGCGGGATTAACAAACCTGACAAGCTCTATTCTGCCGGTTGCCAGGGAATTGCCTTCTCCGTCGGCTGCCGTCCATGTACCTCCACTGTCAACGGTAAAATGTACTATTTCTTCAGGTATGGAAATTTCTGGTGTCAACTTAAGCCCTTCGGCATTGCACAACATGCCATCCCTGTCAGTCCTGAAACTACCCGCACGTGTGTAAACAGTACGCCCATTATTATCAAGCTGGAAAAATCCATCCCCCTCAATAGCCCAGTCGAATTTATTGCCCGTCTGCATATAATCACCCTGGGTAAACATTTTTTGAACAGATATCGGTTTTACGCCCATACCTATTTCTACACCCACCGGCAATTGGCCTCCGTCGGATGTCTCGGCCCCTGATTGCGAAGATACCTGATACATGAGATCTTGAAAATCGGCCCTTGCCTTTTTAAATCCCACGGTATTGATATTGGCCAGATTGTTTGCTGTAACATCCTGGCTTATCTGCTGTGCCTCCATGCCGGTTGCAGCCGTCCATAAAGCTCTTATCATGTTAATTCTCCTACAGTTTCCCGATGCGGTTTGTTGACATTTTATCCTGTTCCGATACAGTTAGAATCGCTTTCTGGTATGATTCAAAAGTGCGCTGTATATTAATCATTTCGACCATTTCTTTTATCGTCTTAACATTGGAAAGCTCAAGGTACCCGGATTGAATCCGTGAATTCTCCTCCTTTTTTGCGCCCGCCAGATTATCAGGATCACGATAGAGACCCGTATTAAGTTTAACGAGAGCAGGTGGTTCCCGAAAGCTCATGATCTTCAATGCATCAATATCATTACCATCCACTTTTATCACACCATCTTGGCTTATCTGGATGTCGCCCCCTGCAATGATAATTTTTCCCGTTCTGCCAAGGACATAATCTCCGGCCCGTGTAACCAGCTCTCCGTTCTCGCTGAGCATAAATCTTCCATCTTTTGTATAGGCGACACCGTCTTTTGTCTGAACGGCAAAAAATCCCTTCCCGTTTATTGCCAGGTCCAGACCATTGCCGGTTTTCTGCAGTACTCCCGGGGAATAATCGACACTTGTTGCCGATTCCTGAGCGGGTCTGCCTTCATTCGCTTTCCTTCCGGCAGTCCCCATTAAAAAACGGAACCGCTCTGCCTTGAAACCCGGTGTGTTGGCATTGGCTATATTGTGTGCGGTGCAATCAAGCCGGTTAATTTGCTTTATAGCCGCATTTGCCAGTATTTCGATACCATTCGTCATGTTTCTTGTCCCCTTTCTTTCACACATAACAATGCAATTTGCATACCATATGGGTGGAGGTCAGAGATTGGAGGTCGTTAACTCGTTGTTATTATGCATTCCCGCTAAGGAAAGAGCGCGGGAATAAGGGAACCCTGAGCTGTGAAAGGTTACGCCTGTTTTAAGCTCCCGGCAGGCAAATTTGATCTACTGGGGAAAATTTTTCCTGTTCGGGTGGATCTTTTATAAACTTTCATTTCTGAGCTTCGGGCTTTGAGGTTTGGTCCCTGTATCGGTCATTGACTGAATAAACAAAGGCCAGTATTTCAGCAACCACCTTATAAAGTTCAGGAGAGATTTCTTCATCGATATCAAGCCGGCTCAGGATCTGTGCCAGCGCGGGGTCTTCTTTTATCGGCACCCCATGTTTTTTTGCAAGCTCTATAATTTTTTCAGCCATGAAACCACGTCCCCTGGCAGTAACTCTCGGGGCCGAAGCTTTTTTCCTGTCATATTCTATGGCAGCAGCAACGGTTGTCTTTTTTTTATTTTTGTTCATACTTGCCTCATTTCACGCCAGAATATCCACGCCCTCCAGGGAAAACAGGTTTTGAAACTCGCGATGCTCACTTTTTATCTTTAAATTATCCTTTTCTGTCACACACTTCAGATAATCTATCTCATACCCCAGAGCAGTAAGCTTGTCCCCGAGATCTTTCAGAAAAGGCCTGATAAAATCGCATACAATTTCATTTTCACATTTCAATACACAGCCTATTTTCTTTGTTTTAATCTTTGCTTCGACAACCATATCACCCAGGGCGTCCATATTCAGCAGAAACAGAACACTTTTCTCTCCCTGTCGGTCTTTGCCTTGTGAATCTTGATCTCTAAATTTCACAAATATCTCCGCCAGACCGAATTTCTCCGGAAACAGCAGGGGAATTTGAAACATATATTTGCCTTCATATTCCTGAAACATATAATTTATCACCTGATGAGAGTCGATTGTCTTTAAAGACGAACGGACAAACCCTTCAAGTTTTTCTGCTGCGGGAAGATTTTTCGTTTCC
>JAHOYS010000037.1 GCA_019038815.1 Desulfobacterales bacterium
AAGGACAAGAACACTGCCAATCTTACTGTATCAGAAGCGCTTCGCTTCAAAAAAGATCGTGAAAACACTTATCGGGAAAGAGCCCTCAAGCTTTTCCCCTGGATCTGCGGTCATTGTGGCCGCGAGTTCACCGGCAAACGTCTGCGCGAGCTGACCGTGCATCATAAAGACCACAACCATGACAACAATCCTTCGGACGGCAGCAACTGGGAGCTGCTGTGCATTTACTGCCACGACAATGAACACTCCCGGGACCAGGTTGCCGATGCCTATGACCATGAGGTGCCTGACAATTCTTCGGAACGTGGTGGCGGCGATACCCCGTTTGCCGGACTGGCGGATTTATTAAAGGGTAAGCTGCCGGAATAGAGATGTATGGTAGTCTTCGTTTAAGGGGGCATAAAAAACAACAAGAAACATTCTATTAGTATTGCAATACTAATAATTATATTGTATGTTAGTTGTTAAATACTAAAGCAGGGGCCTGCCATGATTAAGCAATTATTTAGACTTCATCGAACCATTTTAAGTACGTTTAATCGTCCTTTCAAAAGATATTTTTTAAAAAAATACTCTCTGAGAAACCGATTCTCCATTATCGCAGGACAACGCGGCGTTGGGAAGACTACGGTAATGATTCAATATATCTATTCCTTTATCCAGGATGATATTATCAGTAAAAAAGCTTTGTATGTCCCGGTTGATCATTTTATGGTCGTTGGCCATTCTCTTTATGAAATTGCTGAAGAATTTGTTCAGTATGGCGGGCAGCTTTTGTGTTTTGATGAAATTCACAAATATCCGAACTGGTCAAGGGAATTAAAAAGTATTTATGATTCCTTCCCGGATCTCAAGCTTATTGTATCCGGTAGTTCTGCGTTGGAAATTCATAAAGGAAGTCATGATTTGAGCCGAAGAGCTGTTGTTTATCGGATGACGGGTCTTTCTTTGCGGGAATTTATTGAACTGAAATATCATATTGAATTGCCGATTCTTGATATTGAATCTATTTTGACGGATCATGAAAAGTACTCTCTTGAAATTACCAAAAAACTGGCTCCGAAGCGCTTAAAAATACTTCCTGTATTTCAGGCGTATCTGCGACATGGCTATTTTCCTTATTTCTTAGAGCATCCGGATGAAGGTACTTATTTAAAAACTCTGGAACAGGGTTTGCACACAACAATAGAAAGTGATCTGCTTTCGATATATCCCAGGTTGGCGGGTGTCAGCATTAAAAAGTTGAAAATACTTCTGTCAACAATTGCCAGATCAGCCCCTTTTACACCTGATATGAAACGGTTAAAAAAAATTATTGCGGTGGGTGATGAAAGAACGTTAAAAAATTATTTACATTATTTAGAGGATGGCAAGGCCATTACCTGTCTGTCAAAAAAAAATAAAAGCATCAGAGGAATGGAGAAACCTGAAAAAATTTATTTAAATAATCCAAACCAGGCGCTTGCAATTACTGACAAAGAAAAAGTAAATGCAGGTACGATAAGGGAAATATTTTTTACTTGTATGCTCCAGGAAGAGCACATGGTTGCAATTCCGCCAAAAGGTGATTTTATCGTGGATGACAAAAACATTTTTGAAATCGGCGGCAAAGGCAAAACCTTTAAACAGATCAAAGATATCCCTTATTCATACCTGGCCCTGGACAACATTGAGCATGGCATGAATGCCAAGATACCCTTATGGTTATTCGGGTTTTTATATTAATTTTGGAAAAACTATTTGGATTATATGACTCAATTTCTCAAAAATGATAGCTTCGCACTAAAAATTAATTCTCAGGACATATCCCGGAATTCATCCATGGATCGGCCTCTGATAGCTTCAGCGATTTCAAACACATAATCGTAAACATGAAGTCCTTTGGAGGATGCAATTATCTCACCGTTTTCTACACCGATTTGGCTTGCACAATATTGTTTCATCATTTCAATGGCAGCAAGGTTGGCAGGAAACCCGCCAAATAAATCCCAGGACCTGAAGTAGGGGAAAAAGTGAAGTTTTCCATCCTGGATTCTTGTATCAATATGTCTGAGACAGGGCGGATCAAGCAGCACCATATCAGAGGGCTGGCCCACCTGTAAAATCATCTGGTTGTTCCTGGGCCCCTTGTTTTTATAGGTCCAGATCATCAACTCCATCTGATTCACAAAGTATCTGCCGTTTTCCTCAATTAAAATATTCCTGTCTTCCCAGATTTCTTTTTCCTGTACCAGGATTTTGGTTAAATTTTTATAATCATCAGGCAGATATTCAAAATCACATTTACAAATCCGCTGTCCATATGTATAGGACTCTCCTTCTTTTTCCTCACCCGTCATAAGATATGGCAGATAATCATCCAGATAGTCCTCTTCCACGGGATCTGGAAATCCCAGTACCGGGTTTACCTTTGGCAGCAGGGGAATACTTGACGGATGAGTGATATGGATAGTGATAAAATCAAACTCAAGTCTTTTCTGACCTTCAAAAGATCCGCGACTAATGGTAAAGGAACGGCCCTGTTCCACACACCTGTAAAGGGTTTGAAACCA
>JAHOYS010000353.1 GCA_019038815.1 Desulfobacterales bacterium
TTCCCATTGGCTGATACAATGGAATGGGAAGTGTATATGGGAACGCCAAGTCTTTTGAGCTTGTCCTCATGAACCTTGTATCCCCCGCATTGAGGAAGGGCCTCTGCAAGGCCCACGACGTTTATGCCGGCCTGCAGGGCATGGTATCCTGCAATAATGCCCACATTGCCGCCGCCGATAATAAAGAGTTTTTCCGTGGGTTTGACAAGATCCCGGTTTACAAGAGTTTGAAATGCACCGGCGCCATATACCCCTGACAATGAATTGCCTTTGAACCGGAGGAATTTTTCTCGGGCTCCAGCAGCATTTAAAATCGCTTTGGGGGTGATTATTTTATAAACTCCATTTTTCAGAACACCTACTTTTTTGTCATCAAACACATAAAGAGCCGTACTGTTTTTCCATACATCAATATGAGCGCTGTCTTCAACTTTTCGGGCAAGCATGCGGCCGATATCCATGCCGCGCATGCCAGCATGGGAGTCTTCTTGCGACCCGAAAAACTTATGGGTCTGCAGGACAAGTTTTCCACCCAGTTCATCCTTATCATCTGCCAGGATGGTGTTGATCTTATGTTCGTCAAGTTGAATGGCTGCTGACAATCCTGCGGGTCCGCCGCCGATGATGAGTACATCCGTGGCGATATGTTCAATATTGCTGATTTGCACCATTTCATCCACATCAGGAAGTCTGGGCAGGCCTTCAACACTTTCAACAATCATATTTTCTTTGACGGCAGTCATACAGGCTTTTACCGGTATACCGTTGGCAATGACCGTACATTTTGCGCATTGACCGTTGGCACAAAAAATCCCCTGGGCAGAACCGTCTTTATGGTGATGACCGAATGTTTTTATATTGTTTGCAAAAAGTGCAGATGAGATCATCTCATTTTTTTTGCCTGTAAGTTTTGATCTGTTCCAATAAAATGGAACAGTCTTTTTTTCCAGAACATCCAGAACCGGATGGGAGTTAATTCTATTATCTATCATTTTTTCTCCTGAATATATAATTTCATTATTTTAATGGTTAAACCATTAGATATTGTTTGTCAATGGTCTTTTTAAATCGCCCCGAATCATTTTGTATATTGACTCTTCTAAGTGTTTATTTTATGGTTTCAGGTATGAAAAAAGTAATTAAGATCATTTTCGGGCTCGTTTGTATTTTAGTATTGGGATTTATCTCTCTGGTAGGTTATGCAACCATTTCAGACTACCGGCCTGATCCAACGGCTTTGGTGTTTGAAAAAAAAGATGCCAAAACAATTTTTGGAAAGAGAAATTTCAAGTTATTGATCTGGAATATCGGTTATGGAGGCTTAAGCCGGGATATGGATTTTTTCTATGATGGCGGAAAACAGGTGAGACCGGCCAGACAAATCGTGGAAGAAAATATATCAGCTATTGAAACATTTATTGCCCGACAAAACGATATTGATTTCTTTTTATTGCAGGAAGTGGATCAAAAATCCAAGCGGAGTTATTCCATTGATGGATATTCAAAAATAGCAAAGATTTTTCCTCAATTTTATACAAGTTTTGGGAAAAATTATGATGTTTTTTTTGTGCCTGTTCCTGCCCTTGATCCCCTCGGGCCTGTTTTATCAGGATTGCAGACTCTGGCCCGGTTTGAGCCTGTTTCGGTTGTCAGGCATTCTTTTCCGGGGAATTATGCATGGCCCCAGGGGCTGTTTATGCTGGACCGGTGTTTTCTGGTGTCAAGATATCTGCTTGAAACCGGAAAAGAGCTTCTGGTAATTAATACCCACAACTCAGCCTATGATGACGGAACACTCAGAAGCAGCCAGATGGCATATCTTAAGAATTTTTTAATCCGCGAATATGAAAAGGGCGATTATGTGATTGTAGGAGGAGACTGGAACCAGTGTCCGCCAAACTTTAATCCTGAGTTTAAACTAAACCTCATGGATAATGAAAATCGTATGGATATCGACAAAGAATATCTTCCGGGATGGAAATGGGTTTATGATGGGAAAATTCCGACCAACAGACGTCTTGCCGCCCCATATAATAAAAAAATAACCCTGACAACGGTGATTGATTTCTTTCTGGTCTCACCGAATATTGAAGTTAAACAGGTCCAGGGCGTTTATCTTGATTTTAAACATTCGGATCATCATCCTGTGAAACTGGAAGTTACCTTAAAATAAATTTCACAACTAGGTTTTAAAGATATCATCGGTCATAAGATTTTCTTATCTTATAACCCTGTCGTAGCGGTTTTTTCGTAACAATTGTTTTTTGTTTTTCTTTCTTGACTGGATTTTTTTCAACAAACAGAGGGGTCATGGAAAAAGGGTCTAAACCGGTATAATACATCAGGGTTGAATAGGTGGAAGGGGATGGCGTAAAAATCTGAACCTGCTCAGGTGTCATTTTAAGATTTTGGGTGGTAAATTTTTTTAACGCATCCATATCTTTCATGCTGCAACCGGGATGGGCAGCGATTAAATAATAAGTTAAAAATTGTTTTTTCCCCGCTTTTTTACTCAAGGCATCAAAGTTGTTTTTAAA
>JAHOYS010000232.1 GCA_019038815.1 Desulfobacterales bacterium
CCCTCTTTATATGGGTGCTGCCAAAGTTAGTTTAATATAATTTTAACAAACCAAGAGGGTTATATATTAAATCTATAGATTTTTCAATTGTGAAATGCGCTTTAGATCAACTTCTGAATTTACACAGGGAAACAGTGTATTGTTTGTAAAAACAGGATGTTCAAGAAGATCAAGTTTTGAATATTTAACCGCCCTCTCCCACATCGGCGTGTGTGGAATCGGTGTATAATAGGCAAGAACGGGCTGTATTCCGGTTTGTTTTACAAGATACATGGAAATTTCCACTTCATCAAGATTTTGTTCGGGCAGGCCGCATAATAAATATGCACCAATCTGTTTTTTCTCAAAGCCTGCGGCTTTAAGATTTTCAACAGCAGCATAAAAATCATTTTCCATAACTTTTGCATCATGGTTTCGGTTTTTGGAAAAATCAGTGGTTTCAAGACCCAGCCGGATAGTTTTAAACCCTGCCATGAACATCAACCTGGCTGCCTGTTTTGTGATTTCCTTAATATGGAGGGCATTTGGCGTATGGAACCAGACATCCATTTTTGATGCGATAATCTTTTCAAATAATGGAAATGCATATAGCTTGCTGTTCACCAGCAGGGCATCATCATAAAAGGCAAAATTTTGAATATTAAAATTCTTGTGCCAATGCTCAATTTCCCTGAATACATTTTCAGGAGATCTTCGCCTGATTTCCGGTTCCAGATATGAAGATGCGCAATATTCGCACGAAAAAGGACACCCCCTTGAAGTCAAAATGGGTGCATAGGCAATTTTATTTTGAAAATCAAGGGCTGGAAAGGGTAATTCATCCAGAGCACCTGATAAGTTGCTGTCCTCAAATTCAAACCCGGTGAAATCTTTTATGATTTTCTTTAATTGCTGCTCGCCGGGTCCTTTTACCACAAGATCTGCCAAAGTATCTTTATTGGCGTGTTCATAGCAGAGGCTTGCATAAATTCCTCCCAGGATAACAGGAACATCCGGATAGGTTTCTTTGACCATTTCTATGGTCTCTTTGACGCCTGTTGCCCAGTAAGTCATCAAAGAAGTGATAAAAATAAGATCCGGCTTTTTCATTTTTTTCAGGTCTGCTGCAAACCATTGGGGTTTTATGCCATAACGGGAAAATTTTTTACCATAGTTTTCAAGCCCTTGGGGCAGATCGATCTGTGTCTTTCTAAACGGTCCCCTGCCATCCCAAAACACTTTTATTTTTTTAGATTCCTTTGGATGGAACCTGTCAAGACAATCGATGAAACTTACCTGTAATCTTTTTTCACGAAGGATGGCAGCAATGGATAAAAGCCCTAACGGTTTTGCCCAGAAATCAAAAGCAGCAAAATCATGAATCCAGGGATTTATACAAAGAATATGGGGTGAATCAGTCTTCAAAATACTTCATGGATGTTTTTTTAAGCTCTTTTCTGCTGAACAAAAGCTCATAATCATCCTCTCCCACAGCTTCAGAAATCTTTTTGACGATGGTATAACATTCATCTTCATTGGACGCATGAACCATGGTATAAAGATTATACTTCCAGCCCGGAGCCGGATTCCTTCTATAGCAATGGGTGATCTCTTGAAAAGCAGCCATGATATTCCCGGTTTTTTCCACCTTGTCTTCAGGAATTTTCCAGGCCACCATGGCGTTTGCCTTAAATCCGGATTTTTGATGTTTCAGTGTAGCCCCAAACCGTCTGATCATGCCTTGGTCATTAAGATTTTTTACAATATTTAAAAATTTTTCTTCCGTGATGCCGATTTGTTCAGCCATTTCAAGGAATGGTCGTTTGACAACGGGAATATCGGTTTGCAGCATGGCAATTATTTTTTTTTCTAAATCTGTCAGCATAAGCACTTTCTTTTCATTCCTTTTTTCGTTTTTTCATCAAATATTTCTTTTTGTTCAATCTTTTTAACCCGTTTTTTTATCCGGAAACAGGGACATGATATCGGATTCTGCCGCACGGCACACACCTCTTTCTGTAATAAACCCTGTAACCAGCCTTGCCGGTGTTACATCAAAGGCGTGATTGGCTGCCGGGCTTGCCTCAGGCGGAACTAATACTCTTTCAACCTTTCCGTTACAAAGACCCTGTACATATCTTATTTCATCAGGGTCTCTCTCTTCAATGGGAATATCGGCAATCCCGTCTGTAATGTCCCAGTCAAAGGTACTTGACGGCAAAGCAACATAAAAAGGGATATTATTATCTCTTGCTGCAAGCGCCTTTAAATAAGTCCCGATTTTATTGGCCACATCTCCGGCCCGGGTGGTTCTGTCAGTTCCCACAAGGACAAGATCCACCATACCGTGCTGCATGATATGTCCTCCTGCATTGTCAGTAATGACGGTATGGTTCACCCCGTGTTTACCCAGTTCCCATGCCGTAAGGCGGGAGCCCTGGTTTAACGGTCTTGTCTCATCCACCCAGACATGGACATCAATATTATTGTCAAACGCCGTATAAATGGGTGCTGTTGCAGTGCCGTATTCAATACAGGCAAGCCAGCCGGCATT
>JAHOYS010000200.1 GCA_019038815.1 Desulfobacterales bacterium
TTCTGCATAATTTACATCTCTTTTTCAATGCTGACTTTTTTTGTTTATCAGGCACCGGGGTATTCATGCGGTGCTATTTTATAACTCAAAAGGGAGGGGGCAATTATGGAAAATCACACCATGTATTATGACACGATTACCCGGTTAACAACTGCCATTTCTCAATGCAGGGACCCGGAAGAAGTGGCCTTGATTACAGCGGAAAGCGTTAAAACCGCATTCAAAGCAAAAGGCTGCTCAGTGTTTCTGGTTGACAGGGACACCCGGGAGCTGGGCCTTGTCGCATCATTCGGTTTAAGCTCTGAATATCTGGAAAAAGGACCGATTCATTTCATGCAGACCATCCGGGAGGCAAAAGACGCGGTCCCCATTGCCATTTATGATGTAACAGATGATCCTAGAATTGAATATCCTGAAGAGGCCCAAAAAGAAGGTATCTCATCCTTGCTGGGCGTTCCCATTATCAGCCATAATAAAATCATCGGTGCACTTCGTATTTACACAGCAAACCCATGGGAATGTTCCTTTAACGACATCACTCTTGCCCAGGCCGTTGCATTGATATGCGGCATGGCCATGGACATGTGCAGAATGTACAAAGGCTATAAAACAAGTATTGAGATTCTTAAAAACATGAGGGGAAAAGATACCTATGGTTCAAGCAAGTGGACTCCCCATGAAGGGGTTCCCAAAAGCGTTGACCCGTCAATCTGTGATTATTAAAAACTTAATCAGCTGATTATCCATTCAGGCAGCTTGTGATTGGCCTTTAAGCTGCCTGAAGGTCTGCCAAATGAATGGATTTTTAAAATTAACTGTCAAGAACCCCGTAGAGTTCATGTTTTAAGGAACGGTTCATCAGACGTTCAACCGTTTTTTTAACAGAAAGGCCTTCAAAAAGGACAAAATAAACTTCATTGCAAATGGGAAGATCAACACCCAGTTTTCTTGAAAGGTTGTATACGGATTTTGTTGTTTTAACCCCTTCAGCAACCATTCTCATCTCGGAAATGATTTCATCCAGTTTTTTGCCTTCTCCGATCTGCTTTCCCACTGTATAGTTACGGCTTAAATCACCCGTACAGGTCAACAAAAGGTCTCCTACACCCGCAAGCCCCGCCAGGGTCAGAGGATCTGCCCCCAATCTTGTTCCCAGCCGGTTCATTTCGGTAAGGCCCCTTGTAATCAGAGCGGCCCTTGAATTAAGACCCATTTTCATACCATCACAAATACCGGCGGCAATGGCCAATACATTTTTCATAGCACCACCGATCTGAGTACCGACAGGGTCATAATTGACATATACTCTGAAAGTCGAACAGGAAAATATTTCCTGAACAAATTCTGCCACATACCTGCTGGTTGATGCGGCTGCAACAACTGTCGGTACTTTGTTGGCAACTTCCTTGGCAAAGCTTGGACCTGAAATCACTGCAATATTTTCTTTGGGGAGAAAATCAATTTTTTCTGCAAGAATCTGAGTCATGGTCATATGTGTCTTATTTTCAATTCCCTTGGATGCTGTCACAACGATGGCCTCAGGGCTGATATAATTTTTCATCTGTTCTGCCACATCCCTCATACAGTGAGACGGGACCACAACAAGCACCAAATCTTTTTCTTTTACCGCGACTTCAAGATCATTGGTTGGAATAATATTATCCGGCAATTTTATATTGGGAAGGAAAACCTTGTTTTCTCTGTCCGTTTCAATCTGTTTTTTTACTTCCGGTTCAAACACCCAGAGATCCAGAACAAATCCTTTGTCTGCAAGCAATTTGGCAAGAGCGGTTCCCCAGGCGCCTGCACCGACAACTCCTATCCGGGTTCTTACTGTGTCAATCTTCCTGCTCATGCGTTGGGACTTTCCTTTCAAATCTGACAAGATCCTGATGTTAAAAATAATCTAATTGAGCATAAATGGGTGTTTATACACGATACCAGTATCAGGATCAACTTTATTCTGCCATCGCAACTCTTCGTACTCTCTTTGTAAATCATATTCAGATATCGGTTTTTCTCTCTTTAATCCGTATCATAAAATACATCCAGTTTTTCCCGGGTGGTCAGATAATTGTCAATATCTTTTAAAATTTCCGGGTTGCACTGAGAAAAAAGAATAGATCCGTCTTTTTTCCCGAACCGCAATCTTTGAAGCAATATCTTTTCAAGGGTTTCATCTTTAAATAAAAACAAAAAATCCTTTCCGGTTCTATCATGGCAGATCCAAAAATCTGACAACACCAGATCTTTTTCCATCTCAAAAAGTTTTCTTGATTTCAGTTCAAAGACCTTATCAGATTCACACGCCCTGATTGTCCTGACAGTTTTTCGCTTATTAATTTTTTTTAACACCTCTTCTTTTAAAAGGCCAATTTTGAATTCCTTATATCCTTGCAGGGTATAGGAATAGATGCCGGATGGATGCACGGCAATCATTTCTATTAAAAAAGCAACAAATATAAAGCATATACCCAGAAACACCTGCAACATTCTCTGTTTTGCTTTTCTTTTTGTAGATGTCGTAT
>JAHOYS010000020.1 GCA_019038815.1 Desulfobacterales bacterium
TTTTTTTCTATTTGATGAATCTTTTCTTTGATAAACAAAAGATCCTCTTTTACCCGGTCTTTTGCAGGGACAGTCCCGGCATATTTGAAAGGATCGGACAATTTGAGGAATCTTGCAATATCTCTTTTTACCGCTTGATCAAGATTAAGCCGGTTGATGCGCTTGATAAACTCCTGTGAGGTCATCTCTATGGCATTGATGTTATAGGAGCGGCCGATATATTGCCGCAGGACGGCTGTCAGATCAAAGTAAAAAAGCCTTGGATCAGCCATTTCTTTTTGAATGAGAAATTCGAGTTCCTTTAACGCGGCTTCATACGGTGCCATGGGCTCGGGAAGATATTTCAGGCCTTCAGGTTGTTTTCTCTTTTTCAAATATTTTTTTATCAAAAAAAACAGGGCTGCTAAAACAAGAACTGCCCCCGACACCATTAAGGCAATTTTAAACAGCATCGGATCAAAACCAACCTGGATCGGGGACCTTATGTCATGAATATCCTGCATTTACCTCAACCGCCTCTCCCTGAACCTGAAGTATTGCAGCAAGGTATCAGATACGGAAGCTCCGGCTTCAAGTTCGATCACATCACTTTTGGCTTTGGAAAAAATACTCAATATTTTTTTGTAGTGTGCCGTCTTTCCGGCTGTAAATTCTTCCCGGACCTTTTTATTAAATCCATCAAAAACCAATTCTTTGGAAGTTTCAAAATCAGACAGGGTGATAATTCCTTTTAAAGGAAGTTGTAACGCCCCTTTATCATATATCATTACCCCGACAACCTCATGTCGTTGCCGAACAGTTCTCAGACTTTTCAAATAGCCGTCATCCAGAAAGTCGGACAGGATAAAGACAAAAGATCTTTTCTTGGATATTTTTGCCAGATAGTCCAGGGCTGCCGATATATGAGTTCCTTTTCCCTGGGGTGAAAAAGTAAATATTTCTTTTATCACCCGCCAGATATGGCTGGACCCTTTTTTAGGCGGTATATATTTTTCAACGCGGTCCGTAAAAAAAATCGCCCCCACTTTATCACTGTTCTTAATGGCATTGAACGCAAGAACCGATGCCACCTCGGCGGCTCTTTCAAGTTTTGGCCCTGAAAATGTCCCGAACTTCAAAGAAGAACTCATGTCAATCAGCAGCATGACTATGCTTTCACGCTCTTCCTTGTAAAGCTTTACAAAGGGCTTGCCAAGCCTTGCCGAAACTTTCCAGTCCAGAGTTTTAACATCATCTCCCGGGCAATACTCCCTGACTTCTTCAAACTCAATACCCGAACCTCTGAACACGGATTTATACTGTCCTGCCATGATACTGTTTACCGTACGGCTGGATTTAATGTGTATCCGCTTTATCTTCTTGATAATATGTGCCGGGATCATCTGGTACTGTTTTCCTTAGGGCACTTCAACAGAATCAAAAACAGTCTGAATGATATCGTCACAACAGATATCTTCTGCCTCTGCTTCAAAACTTAAAATAATTCTGTGCCTCAATACATCCGGCCCCACAAGTTTGATATCCTGGGGTGTAATATAAGCCCTGCCTGATAAAAATGCATTTACCCGGGCTGCTTTTGCAAGAAAAATAGTGGCCCTTGGAGATGCGCCATACTCGATATATTCGGCCACATCCATTCCGTATTTCTCAGGCTGCCGCGTGCTGAATACCAAGTCTACAATATACTCTTTGAGTTTTTCATCCACATAAATCTGCTCAATCAATTCACCCATGGCGGCAAGCTGGTCACAATTAATGACAGCCTTGACAGCCTCGGGCTTTTGAAAGCTGTTCTTTTTAAGAATCTCAAGTTCCTGAGCCTTGTCGGGATAATCAATAAGGACCTTAAGCATAAACCGGTCCACCTGGGCTTCAGGCAGAGAATAAGTTCCCTCCTGCTCAATTGGATTCTGGGTGGCAAGAACCAGAAAAGGAGAAGGCAATAGATAGGTCTGGTCTCCTATAGTTATCTGCTTTTCCTCCATGGCTTCCAGGAGTGCGGACTGGACCTTGGAAGGCGCTCTGTTGATTTCATCCGCCAGAATAATATTATTAAACAAAGGCCCTTTTCTCGTAATAAAATCAGATGTTTTGGGGCGATAAATTTCAGTACCGGTCAAATCAGCCGGAAGAAGATCCGGAGTAAACTGGATTCGCTTGAACTGCGCCTCTACAGCAGAAGCAAGCGCCTTTACAGCACTTGTTTTTGCAAGCCCCGGAACCCCTTCTATGAGGACATGTCCTCCTGTTAAAAGCCCTGTCAAAAGACTGTCAACCAATTTTTCCTGTCCTACAAGTTCTTTTGAAATCTCATTTCGGATGCTGCTGATTAACAGATGATTTTTCTCTATTGATTCTTTGATCTGTTCCATAATCCTTTATGCCCGTATTATAAATTTACACATAATAAACCCTGACAAAAACAGTTTTTTTTAATAATGAATTTTAACTAATATAGTATTGACAACTAAAGTGTCAAGAAATGAACCGAACA
>JAHOYS010000029.1 GCA_019038815.1 Desulfobacterales bacterium
ACATTTGTCTGGGTCACCCAGTCTTCAATATGATTTTCAAGCTTTAGACGGCCAATGATCCAGCCTGCGAAAATTGCAATAAAAAGACCGGTTCCCATGTAGATGGCTGCAATTTTCCATCCCAGAAGACCGTATAGCAACCCCAGGGCAATTTCATTCACCATGGGAGCTGCAATGAGAAAGGAAAATGTAACTCCAAGAGGTACACCGGCTGTCACAAATCCGATAAACAGAGGCACGGCAGAGCAGGAACAAAAAGGAGTGATAATTCCCAGAAGGGCGGCAAGAACATTGCCGGCAAATTCACTTTTTCCTGAAAGAAAGGCCCTTGTTTTTTCCGGTGTAAAAAAACTTCGAATAATACCAACACCAAAGACAACCAGGAATAGGAGCATCATGACTTTTGGGGTGTCATAGAGGAAAAATTCCACGGAAGCCCCCAAATGGGAGCCCTTGTCAATGGGTAAAAGACTATAGGTTGCCCATGAGGACAGTTCAGGCAGAAAGCCGTATACTACCCACCAGATATATACGGCTGTTGCACCGATTAGAAAACTGAAAAATACAGGGATGTTTGCTATGTTTTCATGGGTTAAGGTTTGGATTTTTGATTTTAAGTTCATAACTTCTCCTGATGCTACTTATGTATGGTCACTTATCGATATGAAAAGGTAAATTTTTTTTAATCTTATTTTTTAACAATATCCTCCCGGTTGATGCCCGGCAGTATTTGGTTTAAATTTTTAACTTCAATTTCATCATTGAGCCAGTGTTTTAAATTTCCGATCATGTTTGCCGAATAAGGTGAATCACTGCCGTCAGCCAGGGAATAGTTGACCCAGAGCCCATCTTTAAAACTTCTTGCAAGACCTGCGTCTTCCAGAAGTTTTAAGTGTTTGCTGGCGGTGGACTGTGCAATGCCAAGGGTTTCTTTGATCTCACACACGCACAGGGGACGAGATTGAAGAATTTTCATCATCTTGACCCGGTTGGGATCTGAAAGCGCTTTCATGACTTTTATAAATTGTTTCATTTTAATCCTTTGCTTGATGGATATATCGTTAAAATGGAATATAACGATATGATAGCATTTTGTCAACACATGTTTTTTATGTCAGACAATGGCAGAAGATATGGTTTTGAAAAAGTGTTCTTGACAAGAAATCACAGCTGTGGCACCTGTGGATCTATGTAGGAAACAAAGAGGCTTGGGATACTGTTCGAGAAAAGGACTGGAAATTTTTTGGAGAATGAAAAATTAAAATTATTGTTTTTGTGCACAGGTAATTCCTGTCGAAGTCAAATGGCTGAAGGATGGACCAGGGCACTTAAAAATGATCGGATTGAGGTATTTTCGGCAGGTGTCCAGAACCATGGACTTGATCCCAATGCTGTAAAAGTGATGGCAGAGGCAGGCGTTGATATTTCCGGTCATGAATCAAAATCCATCAATGATTTTAAGGATATGGATTTAGATGTTGTGATAACCGTCTGTGATCATGCCCATGAAACCTGTCCTTATTTTCCCCCAAGATGCAGAATAATCCATGCAGGTTTTGATGATCCCCCTGAAATGGCTCAAAAACTTGCTGAACAGGGTGCTGATGAAGACACTCAAATGGCATGTTACCGAAAGGTCAGGGATAAAATAAAGGCTTTTGTTGAAGCATTGCCGGACACTCTTGAATTGTAAAAGGATATAAAAATGAACCATGATGCCAGTGTTGTCAATGAACGAAAAATGACCAGTATTTTTGAGCGCTATCTCACGGTTTGGGTTGGATTATGCATTGTGGGTGGAATTTTGCTTGGGAAAATAGCTCCGGATCTTGCTAAAACCCTGGATAAAATGTCTATAAATGTTAACGGCGCTCCTGTTGTTTCAATCCCTATTGCCATTTGTCTGTTCTTCATGATGTATCCCATTATGGTAAAAATCGATTTTGCCAGTGTGGTAAAGGCCGGGAAAAGCGGCAAGCCTGTTTTTTTAACCCTTTTTATCAACTGGTGCATCAAACCCTTTACCATGTATGCTATTTCATTGTTTTTTCTGGGGGTTTTATTCAAAGCCTTTATTGGGGTGGATGCCATTGATCTGGTTAAAATGCCTTTTGGCCTGGATCTGCCTGTGGGTGGCCGGCATGGGGCGGGCACGGTTGTCCTGCATGAAGGAGTGAAAATGTTGCAGATCCCTTTGTGGCGCAGCTATTTTGCCGGTTGTATCCTTCTTGGAATTGCTCCCTGCACTGCCATGGTTCTGGTCTGGGGATATCTTTCCAAGGGAAATGACGGACTGACCCTGGTCATGGTGGCCATTAACTCTCTGACCATGCTTGTTTTATATGGCGTGCTGGGCGGTTTTCTACTGGGTATTGGAAAACTTCCTATTCCCTGGCAGGCTTTGTTTCTCTCGGTCGCCATCTATGTGGCACTTCCTCTTATCGCCGGTTATTTGTCAAGAATTTGGATCATTAATGCAAAGGGGGAAG
>JAHOYS010000115.1 GCA_019038815.1 Desulfobacterales bacterium
ACAAACTCCAGGTTTTCTTTTGCTTCCTTGTCCTCGGGAAATTCTTTTAAGATATTTTCATACCCTTTGATGGCATCATCAAACTTTCCCATTCGGTAATCTGTGTTGGCAAGGTTATACTGTGCATCATGACGCAGCCCGGCATCATCTGTTTTTGCAGCCTGCATGAAATTTTTTTTAGCCTGTTCATACTCTTTGTTCATATAGGCAGCCGCACCAATATTATAATAAAGTTTTGCATTTTCCGGATTCTCAAGCTGGGCATCGATAAAATGCTTTTTTGCCTGTTCATAATTTTGCTCGTCAAAGGCCTGTATCCCCTGTTTAACGCTGGAAGAAACTGTTTTTGCATAAACGGGACCATTTTGAAAAACAAAAAAACTGATGCCAAAAACAAATATAAACAAACTTTTTAATTTCTTTTTTGAAGACAAAATGAATTCTATCAATAATAAAATCAGGCACGGAAAAAGAAACCATTGATACCTGTTTTCCCAGACTTTTTTCTTTCCTGACGTAAGGGTCTTTCGTTCCATGGTTCCAAGGATCTTATCCTTATAAATCAGATCAAGATCCATATCACCGGCTACAGACCTGACATAGGTTCCACCTGTCATTGTCGCCAGCTTTTCAAGGCCTTCTTCATCCACTTTTGACAAAATGATATTGCCGGATACATCCTTTTTAAACCCGCCTTTTTCATCGGGTATGGGTGCACCCTGAAGATCTCCAACCCCGATACTGAAAATTTTAATACCCTGTTTGGCCATCTCTTTGGCTGCCTCTTCCACATTACCCGAGGTACTTTCTCCGTCCGTAATAATAATGATGGCTTTTTCGGTATCAGATTCTTTTTCAAAACCATCATAGCATGCCTTGATAGCTGCATTAAGATTGGTTCCGCCAACCGGCAGGAATCCAGGCTCCAGAACCTTTAAAAAAATATTAAATGCTTCATGATCAAGGGTCAGGGGGCACTGGAGGATGGCTCTTCCTGAAAAAGCCACAAGCCCTGCCCTGTCAGATTTCATCATGTGCAGCAGATCAATAATTTCTCTTTTTGCCCGTTCAAGCCGGTTGGGTTTAATATCCTGTGCCAGCATACTTTTCGAGCAGTCAAGGGCAATCATGATATCCACCCCTTTTTGCGTTGTCTTTTCCCATTTATATCCCAGTTGCGGTCCTGCCATGGCAACAACAGCAAACCCGAAACCAATGGTAATCAAAACAGCCTTTATCCACCTTCTTTTGGGATCAAAGCCCGGAATAATTAAAGAGAACATGTTATCTTTGGCAAATCGGGAAAGTATTTTTTTTCTTTTCCGGATACCATACACCATGATCCCGAACACCGGAATTAAAGCCCATAATAAATTCAATAAATATGGATTGGCAAATTTCATTTACGGTATCCTTAAAAACCTTGTATTACTCAAAACAATATTAATAAGAAAAAGGATCAGGCCGGCCATGAGCAACCCGGGATACAATTCCTTGTACTCCACCCATTTTTCAACCTCCACCTTTGTTTTTTCAAGGTTGTTGATCATCTCATAAATCTGCCCAAGGGATTTTAAGTCCCCGGCTTCAAAAAAATCCGCCTGCGTTTCTGCGGCAATTTTTTTCAAGGCAGTAAGATCCATATCCACTTTTTGATACACGTACCGTTTGCCAAACAGGCTATCCACAAGGAACGGGGCTTCCCCCTTTGTACCGACTCCGATGGTATAAATTTTCACCTTTCTTTGAGCGGCAATCTTTGTTGCATCCTGCCAGGAAAGTTCCCCTGAATTGCTTTTACCATCTGTCAGTAAAATTATAATATTGGATTTGCTTTTAATGTCTTCAAGCCGCATTAATGAAATTCCAATGGCATCACCAATGGCTGTCCTGGGTCCTGCCGCCCCGATTTTCAACCTGTCCAGAATAAAGGCAATGGTGTTGTAATCCCGGGTCAAAGGCAACTGGGTAAAGGCATTTGACCCGAACACGACCATGCCGATCCTGTCCCCTTCCCGTTTCATGATAAAGTCCCGGACCACAGTTTTCACCGCCTCAAGCCGTGTTACAATCTTTTTATCCTTTTTGAAGTCAAGGGCCCGCATGGATTCGGAAAGATCCAGGGCCAGGATAATATTAACTCCTTCTGTAGTCACATTTATTTTTTTATCTCCCCACTGGGGCCTTGCAAGGGCGAGAATCAAAAGGACCAGAGATATTATTTTCAAAAAAGGTACAAATCTTGAGAGCGTCACCATAAAAGATTGCGAAAGCTTATCAACTCCTTTTAGCGAGGATACCTTGATATGGCTGGTGCTTTTCTTTCTAAGCCTTAGAAACCAGACAAGGGCAACCACAAAAATCAATAATAAAAACAAAGGAGAGGCAAACCTGAACATTATTGGCCCTCCTTTTCTTTTTCCTTAAGTTTTA
>JAHOYS010000348.1 GCA_019038815.1 Desulfobacterales bacterium
TATGGCACATTTAAATATTTCAAACGTTACACTCTCTTTTGGCGGACTTAAAGCTCTTTCCAATGTAGACATGGAGATTGAGCCTGGTCTTATCACATCAATTATCGGTCCTAATGGTGCCGGTAAAACCAGTATGCTTAACTGCATATCAGGGTTTTACCACCCGACCCGTGGTGATATTTATTACAAGGAAAAAAAGCTGACCCATGCTTCCCCCCACCAGGTGTCTAACATGGGGATTTCAAGAGCATTTCAAAACCTTGAACTTTTTTCCGGCCTCTCGGTTTTAGACAATCTTCTTTTGGCCAGGCACCAAAATTTAAAATACAGCTTTCTGCATGCTGTCTTCTTTTATGGAAAGGCTTCAAGGATTGAAGCTGAAAACAGGGCCTATGTAGAAGGCGTTATTGACTTTATGGAGCTTGAAGCCCACAGGAAAAGCCTTGTAGGAAACTTAAGCTATGGTATCCAAAAAAAAGTCGAGGTGGCCCGGGCATTGACCCTGGCCCCTGATATCCTGCTTTTAGATGAACCCATGGCCGGAATGAACCAGGAGGAAAAAGAAGATATTGTCCGATTCGTCATGGATATCCAAAAAGAGCGCAACATTACCGTGGTACTTGTAGAACATGATCTTGGTGTTGTCATGGATATTTCAGATATAATCTATGTTCTGGATTTTGGTGAAGTAATAGGTTCCGGCACACCTGAAGAAATTGCCCAGAATCCTAAAGTAATTGAAGCCTATATTGGAGAGGATTAATATATATGACTACCAATGATAAACTACTTGGATACTCTATCCCCCAATTGCTTCGCTGGCGGGTGACAAGCACGCCAAAACGCCCGGCATTAAGAGAAAAAGATTTTGGTATCTGGAATACCTATTCCTGGGAAGATTACTATGATTATGTCAGAAAAACTGCTCTGGGACTCAAGGCAATCGGTCTTGGCAAAGGTGACACCATTGCCATCATCAGTGATAATATTCCTGAAATCTTATTTGTGGCCATTGGCGGACATTCCATCGGTGCTATTTCAGCCGGTATCTACCAAACCAGCATGCCCCATGAAATTGCCCAGATCATTCAATATCTTAAAGTCAGTGCGGTTTTCTGTGACAACCAGGAACAGGTGGATAAAGTTCTTGATGTCAGAGACCAGATCCCCAATGTTAAAAAAGTTATTTTTGAAGATCCAAGAGGTATGCGAGATTATATGTCGGATGACTGGTTCATTGATATTACAGATCTTTACAAGCTGGGTGAAAAAGAACATGAAACAAATCCTGATCTTTTTGAAACCCTTGTGGATCAGGGGAAACCGGACGATATCTGTCACCTGTGCCTCACATCAGGCACAACGGGTCTACCAAAAGGCACAGAGTTGACACATAAAAATTATATAAACATGGGGCTTCAGATCACAGAAGTTGATCATCTTGAGCCCACTGACGAATATGTTTCATTTCTGCCCTTTGCCTGGATTGGTGAACAGATGAACTCATTCGGGGTTGCCATGGCAACGGGAATAACCCTTAATTTCCCTGAATCTGTTGAAACCGCCATGTCGGATCTTAAAGAAATCGGGCCCCATTTCATGTTTGGTGCCCCCAGGATCTATGAAACTATCCGGTCAGAGATATGGCTGAAAATCGACCAGTCATACTGGTTGAACAAACTTTTCTATAATTATTTTATCAAAGTGGGCCTGGAAGCTGCAGATTACAGGATGACAGGCAAATCAATGCCCCTGGGATTAAAAATCAAATCGTGGCTGGGCACACAATTGATATTCAGACCTCTTGTTAACCAGATCGGATTTCTACGTTTAAGAAGAGCCTATACGGGTGGTGCGGCCCTGGGCCCTGAACTTTTTACCTTTTACCAGGCAATAGGTGTAAACTTAAAACAAATCTATGGACAGACAGAGATTGTAGGGATTGCCTACATGCACAGAGATGGCGATGTAAGGCCTGATACAGTAGGAAAACCCTTGCCCGGAACCCAGTGCAAAATTTCTGAAGAAGGAGAAATACTTTCCAGATCCGATTCGGTTACGCCAGGCTATTATGATCTTCCGGAAAAAACTGAAGAACTTTTAGAAGGTGGCTGGCTTCATTCAGGAGATGCAGGATTCATTGACGAAAATGGACATCTTGTTGTTATCGACCGTCTTTCCGATGTAATGCATAGTAAAAAAGAGGAAATGTTCTCCCCCATGTTCCTTGAAAACTCCCTTAAATTCAGCCCTTATATAAAAGAAGCCGTGATTTACGGGGACAAAGAAGACTTTGTGGCCTGCCTGATCAACGTTGATCCTGTCGTTGTAGGCAAATGGGCGGAAGACCGGGGTATTTCCTATACCACGTATATGGATCTTTCAAGCAAGCCTGAGGTTGCCAAGCTCATGATGGAACAGGTGCTGGATGT
>JAHOYS010000160.1 GCA_019038815.1 Desulfobacterales bacterium
ATAACGACCGACCAGTCGATTCATTCCAATGAGCTGGGGTTCGATTTTTTTCAAAAGCTGCCACATTGTTAATCCCGCTTCAAACTCAACCTGTTCTTTGAGTGCCAGCACCCAGAAGTAATAGCTGTGAAGTCCATGTCCATTGGGGGGCATGGGGCCATTGTATCTGGTTTGGCCAAAGTCGCTCATGCCGCTTGTATACTGTTTCGTGTCTTCATCCAGGCTGGTGACATTACCCGGGATATTGTATAATACCCAGTGTACAAATCCATAAGTGCCGTCACCGGTCACAAGAGGAGCATCTGGATCATGACAGATAATGGCAAAGGCCTTGGCATCCTGAGGTGGATCAGTCCATGATAATGAAGGTGAAACGTCTGCGCCTTCACCGGTGAATTTAACCGGAATCAAACCGTCTTGCTCAAATGCATCACTTTTTAACTGCATTACAGATGGTGCAAAACCCATAATTTACCCCCTTCTTAAAAGATGTTTTAGTTTCTCAAATCAACTCCATTCAAAAACAAAAGGAAGAATTGATCCAACAATTAAAATTGCCATTGTGATATTAAAAATTTGTACTAAACGCTCATTCTGGATGAATCGTTTTAACATCACGCCACCCAGTGACCATGAATTGGTTGAAAGAATAGCACAAAAAAAATAAATACATGAAATGATCATCACCTGAATAAAAGCGATTTTATCATCGGTGATAAAAGCTGCAGTTGATGTAATCGCCATTACCCATGCCTTGGGATTGACCCACTGAAATAATGCAGCCTGGAAAAAGGTAAATGGTTTGTCTTTTTTATTTTCAGCTTTGAGTGAGCCTTTGGTGTTGGCGATATGCCATGCCATCCAAAGCAGATAACCGATTCCAACCACTTTTAAGGCAGTATAAACTAAAGGAAAAACTTCAAACAATTTTCCTACACCCAACCCGACACAGATCACCATTACAGGAAATCCGAAATTAACCCCCAAAGCATGGGGAATAGTACGTTTATATCCAAAAGTAAGCCCTGAGGATAAAAGCATGATGTTGTTTGGCCCGGGAGTCATGGTCGCAGCCAATGCAAAGGATGTAATTGATATGATCATGGTTAATGTATAAAATTGGGTCATTAGAATACTCTTTCCTGATTTTTGTATATCTTCTGATTATCTCTATACTCAAAATCCTGTGGGCTTACAAGCATCAAATAAAAATTGACTTTTCATTGATTCCAATTGCACTTCACTATCACTTTACATAGTATTTCGATAGTGTTAATTTTTTTCAAATTATTCTTA
Source organism: Desulfobacterales bacterium (assembly GCA_019038815.1). Classification (GTDB taxonomy): domain Bacteria; phylum Desulfobacterota; class Desulfobacteria; order Desulfobacterales; family Desulfobacteraceae; genus Desulfobacula. The sequence continues at coordinate 1,297 of JAHOYS010000160.1, forward strand.
CTAGAATTGAAAAATTGGGATTAGGAGGGAAATTGCATGAGATTATGTATGATATTAATTTTTTTGGTGACCTGGCAAAGTATTAGCTGGGCTAATGATGAATATTCTTTATATCAGAATCAAGGAAGTCGATGCGGCGAAAAAAATGATTATATAGTCAAAGAAGCATTTCAGAATTACAACAAATGGAAAACGGCAAGGGATAATGGATATCAAGCCCCCAAAAATACATTTCGGACAGCAGGACAACAATTTGAATATCTTTATAAAAATGGTTGTGACGACGGACTGATTTTATATCGATATGGGAATATGATGCGTCATAATAATAAATGTAATGAATCTATTTTGATTTTGTTGGAAAGTATTAAGGACCTCAAAATCAATTATCCATCTTATGTATCATGGGCATATTATTCGCTTGGTATGTGCAGCACGACCATAAAAAAATACGATGATTCAATAAAGTATTACAAACAATCCATACAATATAACCCTGATGATGTTGATTCACGTATAAATCTTGCTCACCGCCTTTATTGGAAGGGAGCACTTGATGAATCTTTAAAGCAATGTAATTATGTTTTACATCATCTTTCGGGAATAACAAGCTCATATGGAAAAAAGAAATGTAAGGAAATTATAGACATGATTGAATCCTCGCGATAATTCATGATAACGTTAGCAGAAAAATAAAATTGTTGATTATGGAATCTTCTATAATAAAGAAAATATTAAAAATTTTATTTTTAATGATTATTGGACCAGGTTCAGTAATTGTTTTTATACCGTGTTTAATTATGTCCTTTTTTGGGCCACCCGATTTTTATAAAATCGGACATTCACAATATATTGGAATCATTCCTATATTGATGGGGTTGATCATATCTTTATGGTGCTTTTATGATTTTATTTCTGTAGGGAAAGGCACTCCTGTTCCAACTGATCCTCCTGAAAAACTGGTTATAATTGGAATGTATAGGTTTGTAAGAAACCCAATCTATATAGGTATCTTATTTCTGCTTTTTGGTGAAGCAGTCTTTTTTAAATCTTTTGCGCTGTTAGGTTATACTGCCTGTATTTATTGCCTGTTTCATATTTTTATAATCGGATTTGAGGAGCCTATGCTAA
>JAHOYS010000273.1 GCA_019038815.1 Desulfobacterales bacterium
ATCTCCACGGAACATTGAACAGCATTTACAGCACTGGAAAACTCAGCAAGCAAGTTATCACCCGGAGCATCAACAACACGACCGGAATGCTGTTTGATTATTTCTGCCATAATTTTTCGGTATTCTTTCAGCGTCTTGATCGTGGAGACTTCATCATTTGTCATGAGAAGGCTGTAGCCTTTGACATCGGCACTAAGAATGGCTCTGAGCTTTCTTGTGACTTTCTGTTCTGTGGTCATTTAATCGCCTCGTCTTTGGGTTGACCAACAATTCTTCTGGAAGCCATGGACTTTCTTAAAATTTATTTCCCGCTCATTTTAAGGCATCACAATCTAAACTTAAACCTGCTTTGTTAAGGGCAGCACAAGCATTTTTCATATGAATCTTATCCTTAAATGGAGCTTTCAATCGTTTAACGGAGAATTGTGGATCGATCCTGAGTAACTCCTTTGCTGCAGCTTGGGCCTCTTCATCAAACCCACCCATACTTGCGGATACAGCTAACATCAGATGGGCGAGAAGATCATTGGGATTATGTTCTATCGCTTTTTTCAGCAATGCAATGGCTTCTTCATGCTGCCCAGATAACCGCAGAGCATGACAAAAGTTGCGATAATATGAGGTTGGTGGTTTAGGGTTCAAACGTAAAGACAGCCGGAACAAAGGAATCGCTTCTTTCCAGCTTCCATCGAAGGTAAGAATTGAAGCATAAGTTTGAATGACGTCAGGTGAATTAGGCTCTAAATCAAACGCCTTTTTCCCAAAGCGAACGGCTTCGTCATATTTACGCATCATGACGAGAACATACCCCAATCCAGCGTAGGCCGAAGATAGAGATTCATCCAAGGCAATAGCCTTTTTATAAGACTCCATGGCCAGTTCAATAGACTTTTTTGGAGACTTGCTCATTCCCAAATAAAAATCCATTATGTGAGTCAATCCCAAGACTCTATACGCATATGCATAATCAGGTGCTTTGGCAATAGCTTCCTTTGCAAGTTGCTGCGCCTTCGTATTACTTTCCCTGCTCCCCAGAAGGGAATACCATCGAGCTTGTTTTATCTTTAAATATGCCTCTAAATTATCAGTACCCTTTGAACCAATACGGGATTGTTCCCCTTCATCCAGTTCCACATGCAATTCTGTAATGATTTTTTTTATGATTTCATCTTGAAGGGCGAATATATTTTCCAAATTTCGATCATATTTTTCAGCCCACAGGTGATGTCCTGTTTTTGCATCAATCAATTGAGCAGTGATACGAACCTTATCCCCTACCTTTCTGACACTGCCTTCAAGCACATATCGAACGCCTAAATCTCTGCCGATTTCTTGCACTTTTACCGACTTACCTTTGTACGTAAATGTTGAATTACGTGCAATTACAAACATTTTCGGTGTTTTCGAAAGAGCTGTAATAATGTCTTCAGTAATTCCATCACTGAAATACTCCTGCTCTTTGTCGTCACTCATGTTGTCGAAGGGAAGCACTGCAATGGATGGTTTGTCTGGTAGCTGGACTGGAGGTTTATCAGGCAGCCCTGCCTTACGCAGGGAGTCGATAAAGAGTTTTAGGTCGGCTTGATTTTTATACGGCCATGCTTTTGAAGCACTCCCCACAGAAAAATTGGGATCTATCTCTAAAGCTTTTTTAGCTGCAGCACTCGCCTCTTCTTGCCGGTCTAATAAGGCATAAGTAATGGCCAAGTATCTATGGTTAGCGGCGGCGTCGGGAGCGCGATGAAGCGCTTTCTTAAATTCTGTTAGTGCTTCCTCATACTGTCCTTTCTGTATATAGCAGCGGCCTAAATTAACAAAGTAATAATATTCAGGGAAAGGGTTGAGACGAATGCCTTGCTTAAGGTGGGAAATAGCTTCATCCGGTTTGTCTGCATAGCTTAGAATCCAACCCAACATCCCATGTATGAAAGCTGTATTTGGGCTAAGAGCTACAGCCCGCTGCCCTGCGGTAATCGCCTTTTCATGTTGCCTCATCATCAAATAGACACTGCCTAATAAGGCCTGGGAGTGGGCATCAGATTCATCCAGTGAGAGAGCCTTTTGCGCCAGTTTAAAGGCCTTTCCAATAGACTCCTGGGGTGACCACTTGCCACTCAACGCAAGGCCCCAGTTATACCAACCCAAAAGCCTGTAACCAAGCGGAGATTCAGGCGCCATATCGATGATTTCCTGTGCAAGCTGGCCAAACCTTATAAGACCTTCTTTTGTGCCTTTATTCCAGGCCGAGTGGGACTCCATATGTTTTAACAGGACATCGAGGTTTTTATATTGCTTGGCTAACACGCGGGCTTGCTCTCCATCTGTAAGCTTTATTCGCAGGGCGGTCACTATCTTCATTGTGATCTCATCTTGCAAAGCAAAGATGTCTTTCAGGTCACGGTCGTAGCGTTCCGCCCA
>JAHOYS010000170.1 GCA_019038815.1 Desulfobacterales bacterium
TAATATATAGATCATATTTTCCAAATTTCCGGATATTATTTTCGAAAAATCCGGTTACGTAAAGTCTCTAATAAAAATTCTTTTGGCATATTTCTCCACAATCAATTATTTCCGCCATAGCTGATTTGTTGAAATGACTTTACAGGTATTAGAAACATTGCTACAAATTCCTTAATTCAGAATTTTAACTTTTCTGGTTGGATATCATTCAAATTCAAAAGATACACAGATCTGTTGAATTGCTTGTTCGGCGGAATAAACAGTAATTAAAAGATTGCGAGGAAGGCCTTATGAATTTAGTCAAAGATTCTTTTGAAAGGATTATTGAAAACCTCCATGACGGTTTATATTTTGTAGACCGAGATAGGGTTATAACATACTGGAATAAAGCCGCTGAAAGGATTTCCGGATTTACTGCTAATGAGGTCATTGGTACATCTTGTTCTGATAATATACTCACCCACGTCGATAGTGAAGGTAATAGTCTTTGCACTGGGATGTGCCCTCTTGCTGCAACCATTGCTGATGAAAAACCTCGCGAAGCTGAAGTATACATGCACCACAAGGATGGTCACAGAATACCGGTTTCTATCCGTGTCAGTACATTGACCGACACAGACGGCAAGATACTCGGCGGGATAGAGTTATTTACAGATATCAGCAATCAGGCAACCAATGAATTGAGGGTAAAAGAACTTGAAAAATTGGCTCTTCTTGACAACCTTACTCAATTAGCAAACAGAAATTACATAGAGAAAGAAATCCAAAGTAGATTCGAAGAGAAAAAACGTTTAAATGTCCCATTTGGTATTTTATTCATAGATATTGACCATTTCAAAAATTTTAATGACATTTATGGTCATAATGTGGGTGATGATGTTCTTAAATTTGTTTCGAATACTTTTGTTGCCAACGCCAGACCATTTGATCTTTATGGACGCTGGGGCGGCGAAGAGTTTATTGGTATTATACGTGACATAAACGACAAAGAGCTTGAGCTGTTGGGGGACAGGCTTCGTTTGCTGATTGAAAATTCATATCTAATTTCGGAAAACGAAAAGCTATCTGTAACAATTTCAATTGGAGCAACACTCATTAATGAAAATGACACTATTGATAGCCTGATAAAAAGAGCCGATACTCTTTTGTATAAAAGCAAAGCAGCGGGAAGAAATCGTTTGACAATAGGTTGAATATTATTGCCGAACAATTATAATCAAAAGCATTTTCCAAAAGTGTGCTTTATAAAATATATCAAAAGCATTTTCCAAATCCCTGGATATTTTTTATTTTATTTATCTATTGACCTGTCTATAACTTCATAGTTTAAGATACAACTTATTATGATAGTTAGCACCTACTCAGAGAGGAATAGATTGATGTATCAAATATCAGAAATAGCTACGCAGGTTGGCCTGTCACGCAGTACGTTGCTATACTACGAAAAACTAGGGTTGATCAAAGGACAACGTCTTGAAAACGGATATCGTACCTATAGTGACAGGGATGTCCAGCGTTTACGACTAATACAACAGTTTCAGGCTGGCGGGTTGACGCTCAAGGAATGTAAAGCTTGCCTGGACGCTAAAGTCGAACGTCAAATTCTGCTCAACCGGCTACAACAGCTTGATGCGGAGATTGCCAAAAAACAAAAATCGCGGCAGCTACTCGCAGCTCTGTTGGGCGAAGGTGGACTCAAGAAGTGGCATGAGTCCATCGACAAAATAGCACCAGACGCACATTTAGACTGGCTAATAAAACAGGGCTTCAACGAAAAGGAAGCCCTAAGATTAAAATGGATATCAAAAGATATGAATGAACATGAACAATATATGGCTGATTTTGGCAAGGTTTTTGAGGGATTAGACAGATGGGGCCCAGGTAGTGAAGCGGAAACGCGAAAGGCGTTGGCAAAGATACCGTTTTCTCCGCAGAGCATTCTGGAAGTGGGATGTGGCAAAGGTATTGCCACCATGGTTTTGGCAAAACATTGCTCTGCCATGATTACCGCTGTGGATAATGACAAACCCGCGCTCGCCTGCTTATCTGAGAGAATAACAGATGCAGGGTTGGTCAACAGAGTGACTACTCAGTGCGCGAGTATGACAGATTTACCTTTTGAGACAGCGAGCTTTGACGTTATCTGGGCTGAAGGCAGTGCTTACATTATGGGAGTCACTAAAGCGATGGACCAGTGGCGCAGGTTACTCAAAAGTGATGGCGTTTTGGTAATCAGCGATTTGGTATGGCATACCACAAGCCCAAGTACGGACGTGCAGGCATTCTGGCAAAAAGAATACCCGGATATGAGCACAACAGCTGTACGGATTGAACAGGCAAAAGTTGCTGGTTATCAAGTGCTTGATAGCTTTACTCTCAGCAAAGAGGCATGGCAAGCCTACTCTGTGCC
>JAHOYS010000134.1 GCA_019038815.1 Desulfobacterales bacterium
CATAATAAATTCAAAAGGCGGCAATTATGACCTCCGGTGTAAATACAAAAAAATCCGTCAAGAAAATAGCCGTCCTTTTTACAGATATCATCGGATCAACCCCGTTTTTCAAATCCCAGGGCAACCTGGCCGGGCGTAAAATGCTCCAGCAGCACGAAGACATTGTTTCAAAAGAAATTATAGAATTCGGCGGAACAGTCGTTAAAAATATAGGCGACTCGATTCTGGCTTATTTTGCCAACCCTCAGGAAGCAACAAAGGTCGCCATACAAATACAAAAAGAGTTTAGCCGGTATAATAACAAACAGAAAAACGAGAAGCACAAAATTTATGTAAGAATTGGAATTCACTTTGACGAAGGTATTGTCGAAGAGACAGATATATTTGGCAATGCGGTAAACATAGCCTCTAAAGTTACAGATCTTGCGGGGAGCAATGAAATATTCATATCCCACGATGTTTTTGCCCTGGTGAACACCTTATCTTCCCTTGAATTTAAATCAGTTGAAATCCCGGATAACAAAAAAGCTTTAGTGGAATCAGCAGTTTACCAGGTGCTGTGGGACAACAGCATTGATTTTGATCCAACCATAATGTCGGTAATTTATATGAGGCCTGTCCGCAAATTAGACGTCAGCAGTTTTGATAAGCTCTGGGACAATCTCATCAAGACCAAAGCCCTTTTCTGGAACGGCAAAATTGATGATGAAACAATAATGGATGATCAATCCGTTATACTCATTGCAAAAAAGCCGGCTCTTGTTATGGATGTGGCCCGTGATGTGTTAAAATTTCTCGGGAACAATTTAAATAATAATAAAGAATCCCATATCCTGCCGGTACAGATCATTATAGATGCGGGCCCCTGTCCGGAAACCGACAGGCTGGCGAGTGAAGGGTTTAACCCCGATTGGGAAGGATTCCGTCCCGGAACAGTTTTCATGTCGCCCGCAGCTTATGAATTAATAAAAAAAGAACACAGTCTTTCAATTGTTCCTTCAACATCGCCGGGCGCAGATCAACCTCAATCCTTCCATGAAATAGCCCTTGATGATTACAAACAAAAAGAAGATGAGTTGCTTTTCTTATATCAGGACGCTCTGGGCACAGGACAGAATGCGCCCTGTTTTTACTGCGGCAGCAAAGAACATGCAGCCCGAACCTGTCCTTCCAAGCATCTTGCCGAGATTGCCGGTGTTTTAAACAAACTGGGGTATCTTTCTTTTGATAAAATAAACAATATTTTTTTTGCATACCTGATGAGTTCAAAAGAGGCAAAGCAAAAAGCTGTAGAATCTTCGGGAGAATCGCGTGGACAGGAACTATCTACCAGCCTTGGATTTTATGAACTCAAACGGGTCTTTCAACTTCGTTTTTTTAAAACTATCTGGAATAATAAGGGTAATGACTGGAACAAGATTACAGAAGCAAATGAGGAGAATGATGACAAAGGCGGATTGCTCTGGTTAGCTCAAGACAGCCTCCGCGTTTCCAACTTTTCTCAGGCCGAATCACTTTTGCGGACCTGTTTGGAAAAATATCCCGGCGATTACAGGACATATTGTGCGCTGGGTTTTCTGAATATAGAAAAAAAAAATTATCTCCGGAGCGAACAATATCTTGGCAAAGCGCTTTTCTGCACGAGGACAAAGCCTCAGAAAATTTTTATTCTGCTTTTACTCTCCCGCTTTTATGATCTTGCAGGCGATTCCAACAATGCCTTGAAAAAAATAAGAGAAATTAAGTTCATCCATCCCTTTTGTGCGGAAGCCGTGTATCAGGAGATCATATTTAAATTTAAGCAGGGGAACAAAGATGCGGCATTAAAACAGCTTGTTGAACTTATTCAAATGAACCGGGAGTATTATATTAACGCCTTAATTGACCCGGACCTGGCCTCATTCAACAATGTGATACACCTGCAACTCAAGATACTTTTTCAAGAAAACCGGCAAAAAGCACAAAAAGCAGTCTATACAGCTGAAAAAGAATTTTTAACATTCAAAAATTTTTTGGGAAAAGCCGATGATGAGATTAAAAAAGCCGATGCTGTATTGTCAAAGATAAAAGAACTGGCGCTTACCGACAGTTACTTCGGGTTCCTCGACATGGCCCATCTTGGAGATTTCTTAACCAGCACCTTCAGCAGGGTTATGAGTCGTCGGAAGAAAAAATTAATAAATACCATCAAAAAAATACACAGGCGCATGGAAAACATTTTCAGCCTTACAGAGAATTACCGTTCCCGGTTTGGCTCTAATTCCGCTTATAAACAATTAAAAATTATTCAATCGGAATTCAAACAAATTTCGGAATCGGCAGAGTTTAATGATTTCAGCAGATTTCTGGAAATGTCCGGACGGTGTGAGGAAATTTCAAAAGAACTGGATGCG
>JAHOYS010000114.1 GCA_019038815.1 Desulfobacterales bacterium
AATCGACACATTTTGTTCTGATGATGCGGCCTGTTTCACCTGCTCTATGGTGCCCGGCGGCAGATTTTTAATATCCTGCGCTGTTATGGTTTGACCTTTATACTCCAATGCCAGGGAAGGCGTAACAAAAATAAAAAGACTCAAAAATAAAAATATCCAAATTTTTTTCATCATAAAAATACCATTTAAAATTGAAGAAACGATTAAAAAAGAAAAATCCATACCAAGGGTATGTTCAGATTGTCGGCAATCATCCATGGAATAAATTTTTAAACTAGTCAAAAGATATTGTCAAGGGTTATTGGGTGCTGGTTCACATCATAATCTGCCATCTACCTCATCAATATTCAGGATGTACTTGATATCGTATAAAACATGGTTCTCCCGACCCAGCTGCCTGATCGCGTCTGCTCCCATCTCTTTGAATTCATTATGGGCAACTGCAAGAATAATGGCGTCATATTTACCTTTTACTGGGGCTTCAACCGGGGTTATATCATATTCGTGCTGCGCCTCTTCTGTGTCTATCCAGGGATCATGGACATCGACATTACAATTAAAGCTCTTGAACTCTTTAACAAGATCAACCACACGGGTATTGCGCATGTCAGGGCAGTTTTCCTTAAAGGTCAGTCCCATGATGAGAATATTGGCATCCACAACATGAATTCGTTTTTTTGTCATCAGTTTTGAAACCTGATCCGCCACATAGCTGCCCATATTGTCATTCAGACGACGCCCTGCCAGGATAATCTCCGGATGGTAGCCCACTTCAGTTGCCTTGTGGGTCAAGTAGTAGGGATCCACACCGATACAGTGGCCGCCTACAAGACCGGGGCGGAACGGCAGAAAGTTCCATTTACTGCCTGCGGCCTCAAGTACTTCCTGGGTATCAATATTGAGCTTTTGAAAGATAAGAGCCAACTCATTGATCAGGGCAATATTGATATCGCGCTGTGTGTTTTCGATAACCTTGGCGGCTTCTGCTACTTTGATGCTGCCGGCTTTATGCGTGCCCGCAGTAATGATTGTCTTATAAAGAGCATCCACCTTATCTGCAATCTTCGGGGTTGATCCTGAAGTTACCTTTTTTATGGTCGTAACACTGTGTTCTTTATCGCCGGGATTAATTCTCTCCGGGCTGTATCCGCAATAAAAATCCTGGTTGAATTTCAGGCCTGACTGCTGCTCAAGTATTGGAACGCATACCTCTTCTGTGGCACCCGGATAAACAGTGGACTCATAGATAACGATATTACCGCTGCTCAGTAGTTTTCCCAGTGTTTCACTTGCTTTGACAAGAGGGGTCAGATCAGGACGTTTGTATTGATCAACAGGAGTTGGCACGGTAACGATATAGATATTACAGTCACGGATCTCATCCGGGTTTGTTGTATAGTTAAGCTTTTCTGCCTGTCTCAATTCTTCCGGTTCAACCTCAAGCGTGCTGTCCCTGCCCTGCCTTAGTTCCTGGACACGCGCTTTATTGATGTCAAAACCGATGGTTCTGAACTTTTTGCCGAATTCTACTGCCAGGGGCAGGCCTACGTAACCAAGCCCTATCAGGGCTATTTTGTCCGGGGTCATTTTTTTTCCTTTGATTTTTGCCTTGGATTTTCCTTGTTTCGGGATGTTCTTAAAATTGTGCCAAACCGGGAATTAAATTGAAATGCCTGTCTTTTGTAAATATTTTGTAACCCTGTTGAAAAGCGACGGCCGCAATCCATATGTCATTTGTCGGAATGGGTGTGCCCGCAAGTTTCAGATTATTGAGTATTGAAGCGTAAAAATCAGCCGTCTCCACATCAATGGAGTGGATGACGACTCTTGGAGAATCCAGAAAAATATTGAGTTCTTCCCTGTTCCCTGCTTCCCGGCTGCCGCCCTTGAATCCAGAATAAAGTTCTCCGACGCTAATGGCTGAAAAACCAATCAGATCAATGCTTCTCAACGTATCGACAACCTTGCCATCCCCCTTCATAGCCAATGAATAAATATTGGTGTCGATCAATACCTTTTTCATTTCCAGAGTTCCGGGTCAATCCGGCGCTGCATGGTTATTGAATTATTTACTTTTTTAAACTCATCATCATTCCATCTGCCAAACAGATCATCCAGATCATCATATTTGCATGAAAACTTCTTTTCCTTTTTAAGCCCAAGACTTGTTTTGATGAGCTCAAGAATAAGATGATTAACACTCTTTCCTTGTTTTTTCGCTGCTATTTTTAATTTTTCAGCAACTTCAGTCTCAACGCCTCTAATTGTGATGGCCTTCATGGAAATCTCCCAAGGATAGTGTTATTTTATGATTGCATACTGATATCAATATATGCCATCATTTAGAATTTGTCAAATGGGTCACTG
>JAHOYS010000247.1 GCA_019038815.1 Desulfobacterales bacterium
AATTCCACACCCGTCATTAAATGATCTTCCATGAATCTGATCTCTTCAATACCGGATACAAGAACTTCAGGATCCTCCTTGAGGTATTCTTCGGATATCTTACCTTTGTAGTCGACTTTGGAAAGAATATGTTTGATACAATTGAGTCTTGCCTTTTTCTTATTGTCGGAGCGAATAATTGACCATTGACAAATTGAACGGTTGGTTTCATTGAGCATCTGGAATTTTCTTACAGTGTAATCATCCCATCTTTCCTGGGCCTCTCTGTCAACCGGCGATATTTTATATTGTTTCAATGGATCTGTTTCCCTTGAATCAAATCGTCGAAGCTGTTCCTCTTTTGAAACAGAGAAAAAGAATTTGAACAGAATAATTCCGTTCTTTACCAGCATTGATTCAAGCATTGGTGTGTCTTTTAAAAACCGCTTGTTTTCTTCATCCGTACAAAACCCCATTGTCGGTTCAACCATGGCGCGATTATACCAACTGCGGTCGAACAGGACAATTTCTCCGCCGAAGGGGAGATGTTGGATATATCTTTGAAAGTACCATTGCGTTTTTTCCCTGTCGCTGGGCTTTAAAAGGGCAACAACTCGGGCGCCCCGTGGATTCAGGTGTTCGATAATCCGCTTGATCGTGCCGCCCTTGCCGGCGGCATCCCGTCCTTCAAATAATAATAAAACGCGTTGTTCGTTGGCAATGACATGCTTTTGCCATTTCAAAAGTTCAATCTGCAGTCGATGCAGTTCCTCTTCATATTCAAGGTGAAATTTTTTTACCCAGATAGCCTGGCGGTTTTTTGATTTTTTCTTATTTACATTTTTAAGAATGGTATGCTCAGTCAATTTCTTCTTCAGTTTTTTCTCTTTTCCCTTTACTTTTTTATCGACTTTGGAGGCCTTTTGTTCGTTTTTTTTTTCAGATTTTGTCTTTAACTCTTTGGTTTCTTTTTCTTTTTTCTTCGACTTTATTTTTTCCATCTTGCCCCCATTTCCAAATAAAAAGTTGTCATTTAATGTTATTACGATTTAAAAATATTTAAAATTCATATCAAAAATCTACCGTATTTTCTACGCTGTTTTTTCATTTCCCTGAATTCACGGTCACCAGGGATGACAATATTCGAATCAGATGTAAAATCAAGTTTGCGGCTTCTGCCCTGGTAAGGGGTTGAATTTAGAAGTACCTTCATAGTTTCACGTCGGGCAAGATGCTTATTGTCAGATCGAATAATAAGCCATGGAGATTCCCGGGTGTGGGTTTTTTTCAATAATGAAAATTTTTTCTCGGTGAATTCATCCCATAATTCTTGAGCCTGCAGGTCCACTTCTGAAAGTTTCCATTGCCGCAGCGGATCATTTTTTCTTCTTTTAAATCGTCTTTTCTGCTCTTTCTTGGTTACTGAAAAATAGAGTTTAACCAGTATGGTCTTACCACCATCTTCGAGAAAATTTTGTTCATAAGAGACAACCTTCTTCATAAATCGTTTATATTGAGCCTTTGTACAAAACCCCATCACCGGTTCTACCATAGACCTGTTATACCAGCTTCTATCAAACAGAACAATTTCTCCTGAGTGGGGGAATTGCTCAATATACCGCTTCATATGCAGCTCTGTTTTCTGTTGTTCGCTCGGTTTACCCAGTGCAACCACCCGATATCTTTTCTCATTCATATACCTGATAATTCGACGGATCGTTCCGCCTTTTCCAGATGCATCCCGGCCATCAAAAAGAATGACCATCTTTTTCCCCGTATTTTCCAAATGTTTCTGCATCTTGATAAGTTCTGCCTGATAAGGTTTCAAGGCTTCTGAATTGTAATGCTTCTCCAAAGCCGCCTTGATAATTTCCTTTTTATCTTTCCTTTTGAGAAGTTTCGATATCTTTTGAATCTGTTCATAAGAATCGTCAGGGTTTTTTTTGAGTTTGACGTTCAAGACCACTTCTCTTATCCGTGCCTTCGGGCCATCCAATATTTTCGGTAATTTTTTGGAATCGGTTTTCATTGCCAAATCTTTAATCTGAACTTTCGAAGCACTTTTTACTTTTTCCGACTTTCCTTTTTTCCCCGCTATAATTTTCATGAGCACTCCAACATCTTTTTAAATTCGATTTTTTTAAAAATTAATCTTAGAAAAAAAGGCCATCTACAAACTATTGAAACACCCGTTCCAATGACCAGGATGACATCATTTAAAGATTTTCTATCAATGGTATTATAACCAAGGCTGGTAACTTCAATTCAGAACCATATGGGTTTTCAGTTTCTTTTAATTTTTCCCTTTTTTTGAACTTTTTTCTTTTTTCTTCTTTGCCTTCTTCTCTTCTTTCTTTTTCT
>JAHOYS010000024.1 GCA_019038815.1 Desulfobacterales bacterium
ACACAATATCAAAAAATGTTTAAATAAAGGAGGCCTATCATGTCGATGATTAATTTTCTTGAATTAAAAGAAAAATTTGAGATCCAGACCTATAGAAATATCAAAAACCTGGATAAAGATATCCATATCCCTTTTTCCGGGTCTCCCAGAAAGCATCCATATGATAAAAGCAGGGTTATCTTAGTTGCAGACCCATTTACTGAAAATACCTTTTATTATGAATTCAGGGTTAAAGATATTGCATGTGCCGAAGAGCTCTCCAGCATCACCAACCTAAAAGGAGAGTCCACCCCAATGGTTCGCATCTGGGTAAAAAAACAGAGCGTGGCCATCCATTGTACACCCTTTATTGTGGATACGATAAAAAATGGCTGAGGCTAACAAAAAATAATGTCAGAGCGTGCGGTTGAAACAAACATTTTTAATCCTGTTATTGACCAAAGCTTCAAGCAATTATATATTAACAGGTTATGAATTTTAACTATAAAACATATGATATCATTGTTATCGGTGCCGGTCATGCCGGATGTGAGGCGGCCCTTGCCTCTGCACGCATGGGATGTAATACGCTGCTCTTAACCATTGACATGGATAAAATTGCTTCCATGCCCTGCAGTCCTTCAATAGGCGGCATGGCAAAAGGACAGCTGGTTAAGGAAATTGATGCCCTTGGCGGTCAAATGGCAAAAATCACAGATTCTTCCGCCATTCAATACCGAACATTGAATACACGCAAAGGCCCTGCTGTTCATTCAACCAGAACACAAAATGATAAAGCCCTGTATTCAGGGAACATGAAGGCTGCTATTGAAAAAACAAAAAATCTTGATCTCAAGCAGGCCATGGCCAGGGAACTCATACTTGAAAACAACACAGTGACCGGAATCACTGATCATACAGGCTTTGAATACTCAACCAGGGCCATTGTTATTGCAACAGGGACCTTTCTTAAAGGGACGGTCCACATCGGATCATCAAAAATCGAGGCCGGCAGGGCCGGAGAATTTGCATCCATCAGGCTTGCCCAAAATCTTGCAGATATCGGGTTTAACATGGGCAGGATGAAGACCGGGACCCCGCCGCGGCTCCATGCGGACACTATTGATTTCTCCAAATTCAATATCCATAATTCAGAAAGCCGACCAAAACCGTTCTCTTTTTCAACAACAAAGATTCCCAACCCCATGCTGCCAAGTTTTATGGGCAGCACAAATCAAAAAACCCATGAAATTATCAGGCAGAATCTAAAATATTCAGCTCTTTACGGCGGTCATATCAAAGGAAAGTCCGCCCGGTACTGTCCTTCATTTGAGGATAAAATCGTCAAATTCCCGGACAGGGACAGCCACCATGTCATCCTTGAATATGAAGGTATTGACTCAAAGGAAATTTATGCATCAGGGCTTGGCAACAGCCTGCCTCTGGAAATCCAGTATAAAGTTGTCAGATCTGTCAAAGGCCTTGAAGCAGCCAAGATTATGAGACCGGCCTATGCCATTGAATATGATTATGTAAACCCTCTGGAATTATCCCCTGCCCTTGAAACAAAAAAAATAAAAGGCCTTTTTTTAGCCGGTCAGATTAATGGCACATCCGGATATGAAGAAGCAGGCGCTCAAGGGTTGTGGGCAGGTATTAATGCTGCCTGCACTGTCCAGAAAAGAGAATCTTTTATCCTTGATCGCTCCCAAGCGTATATGGGCGTTATGGTGGATGACCTTGTAACAAGGGGAACAAATGAACCCTACAGGATGTTCACCTCCAGGGCTGAATACAGGCTGCTGCTCAGGGAAGATAATGCTGATTTAAGACTATCCAAGATTGGTAATGAATTAGGTCTTGTAGATGATGATACCTTAAAATTCTGCAAAGAAATTGCAGCCCAGACTCAAGAAGAAATCCAACGTCTTAAAAAAACGATAGTGAAGCCTACTAAAGCGGTTAATGATTTTTTACTGACTAAAGGCACCAATCAGATATCAAACGGTGTAAAACTTGAACAACTCTTAAAGAGAGCTGAACTTGACTATGGTTCACTAAAAGAAATCTGCCCATCGCCTGAGCCTGTTTTTACCAGAACTGAGGAACAGGTTGAAATCCAGATTAAATATGAAGGATATATCCTTCGCCAGCTCAATGAAATAAAAAAATATAAGGATTTGGAAAAAATAAACATACCTGAAAATTTTAATTATTCCAAAACCCATGGCCTTTCAAATGAACTCAAGGAAAAACTGTGTCAAATCCTTCCCCAATCGTTAGGACAGGCATCCAGGATTGACGGGATGACACCGGCAGCCATATCTGTATTAATGGTTGGCATTTCTGCATTTCAAAAGA
>JAHOYS010000351.1 GCA_019038815.1 Desulfobacterales bacterium
GGCAAGGTTGGAACCATCTATGGAATTTATGATGAAAATGCAGGTATTGAAACAAGAGGCCGATTTATTATAGACCCTGATGGTGTAGTTCAGGGATATGAGGTGCTCACTCCTCCTGTGGGAAGAAATGTAAGTGAATCTATCAGACAGATACAGGCATTCCAGCTTGTCCGCGACAGCAAAGGAACAAAAGCAACCCCTTCAGGCTGGACACCCGGGAAAATGACATTAAAACCAGGTCCGGATCTTGTAGGGAAAGTATGGGAAGTCTGGAAAACAGAGATGGCCTATGAAAAATAAAAGTTTAAATTCTTAATTCTTATTAAATAATGCCGTTTTAAAGTCAACAAAATAAAATTGATAGCTTATATTTAGTACAAAAATGTAATAAAATCTAGTCTATATAATAGCAAAAATGTAATAAATCTTTGTCTGCATTTAAATCCTCTATTTATGTTTAATTAATAAAACACTTAAATTTCAAATGGTTAAAGCGATTTCGATTGTTTGAGAACGCTTTGGCACGCATATTGTATTATTTAAAATAAAATTTGGGTACCAGAAAGATATAATGAAAATTATAACGTGGTGCAGAGTATGAGGTGGACTTCGTCCAAAAGATCAAAATTGAAAGTGTATAAATCAAACAATAAAGAGGTTGCAATGAATAGACCAAACGCTAACAAGATAATTTCGCCCATTTTGATGACCATAATAGCTTTGCCGGGAGTGGCTTTGGCCGGCGATGCTACAGCCGATGCAACAGGTGCTGCCGCTATTTACGTTGTGAATAATACCTGGATGCTGGTTGCAACTTTTCTGGTCTTTATCATGCATCTTGGGTTTGCCAGCCTCGAGGCTGGTTTGACCCGGTCTAAAAACACAATCAATATTCTTTTTAAGAATACAGCAATTATTGCCATTGGTCTATTGACCTATGCTGTGATCGGTTTCAACCTGATGTATCCTGGTGATTTTTCCATAGGAAGATTTTTCGGCTTCTCCGGCTTTGGTATCGGTGTAAGTCCTGAAAACATGATGGTGGTGGGTGATGATGGTGTGGGCATCTACACTTATTGGACCGACTTCATATTTCAGGCAATGTTTGCTGCTACCGCGGCAACCATAGTTTCTGGTGCCGTGGCCGAGCGCATCAAACTGCACAGTTTTTTAATTTTTTCTACAATCTATGTTGCCTTGGTATATCCCTGGGTTGGCAGCTGGAAATGGGGCGGTGGATGGTTGGATGCTAAGGGTTTTTATGATTTTGCCGGTTCCACCCTGGTCCACTCCGTAGGTGGCTGGGCAGCCTTGGCAGGAGTATTGCTTCTTGGACCTCGCCTTGGTAAATATGTTGATAATAACATCAAACCTATCATGGGACACAATATACCCTTGGCAGCAATCGGGGTCTTTCTGCTATGGCTCGGTTGGTTCGGGTTCAATGGAGGCTCTGTGCTCTCTGCCGATCCAGCTGCTGTGTCCTTTGTTTTTGTGACAACCTCTTTGGCCGCTGCTGCGGGTGTTGTGGGCGCAATGGCCCTCTCCTGGATACTGCAGAACAAACCTGATCTTACCATGGTCCTTAACGGCGCTCTGGCCGGTTTAGTTGGTATTACCGCTGGTGCTGACGTGGTAAGTGTAATGAGCGCAGTTGCCATCGGTTTTATTGCCGGCCTGCTGGTGGTAATTTTTGTAATGGGCTTTGACCGTATGAAAATTGACGATCCTGTGGGTGCGATCTCTGTGCATCTTGTCTGCGGTATCTGGGGTACTCTGGCTGTTGGTATTTTCAGCACTGATCATTCTTTTTTAACCCAGTTCATAGGTGTTTTAGCCTACGGTATAACCTGCTTTACTGCAGCCTTTGCGATCTTTTTTGTCCTCAAAGTAACCTTGGGTATCAGGGTTGATAAAGAAGAAGAGATAGATGGTCTCGATGTTGGAGAACACGGCATGATGGCATATGCTGATTTTGAAGTGAGAAGTGGTATCTAATTGATTTTTTAAATTTTGTTTTTTTATATATGCTTGAATTTGATTTATAAAAACTTATTTACTTTTTGCTACAATATACATTACTGTGAATATTAAGGAGGAGTTGAAAGTAACACAGCAATATGCTCATGGGCTTTTTGATCTTATAATTTAATCCGGGTGGAATTTTGATTGAAAATATATTTTTACAAATTAGGGTAAAAATTGAAGCGTAAAAAATATAATATTCCAGGGCTGGATTATTTTTTCAGGCTCCAAAAATCTATCGTTGACAGGATTGTTTGGCCATATTCAATTGAAAAGGACAGCCTTTATCGATGGCGCGCCTTTATTTT
>JAHOYS010000251.1 GCA_019038815.1 Desulfobacterales bacterium
AAAAATGCGGCTCAACAGACCTTTGATTTCTTAAATTCATGGCAGAAAAACTATCAAAGGGCGGCTTTTATTGAAACCTACGCAAAGACATCTCCCCGGTATGAAAAGTTTGCTCAGGAAATGGCTGAAGAATACAATTGGCAGTATGATAAAATAAAAGGCGGCCATGCCTTGATCGAAAAAATGATCACAGCCGACCATTCGACATCTGAAGTCCTCTTTGTACCACCGGAACATGTGATCGGATTTGATGCCATACACTCCACGCTGTCTGCCAACCCCATTCTGGATCATGAAAGCCCTATAAATAAAACTGCTGCCGTGATAGAGATTAAGGATCAAAAAAATCCTGTCGATGCTTACATAAAAACCGGGTTGGGTATTGATGCCGGTGGAACCTATACTGATGCAGTAATCTATGATCTTGAAAAGGATGAGACCCTTTGTAAAGCCAAATCCTTGACCACAAAATGGGATTTTACCAAAGGCATCAATTCTGCTTTAGAAAAGCTGGATCAGGAAAAACTGATTCAGGTGGAGCTGATTTCTTTATCCACAACCCTTGCGACCAATGCCATTGTTGAAAACGAAGGTCAGAAGGTCGGAATGATTCTCATGCCGCCGTATGGTCTTGGCATTGATAAAAACATACCCCACCATCCTAAATCGGTTATTCAAGGACAGCTGGAAATCACAGGCAGGCAGATCCTTGCCATTGATCCAGATGAAGTAAGGCAAAAAGCGGTTCAAATGGTTAAAAACCATGGAGTGACAGCCTTTGCCGTATCCGGATATGCAGGATCGATCAATCCTGAGCATGAAACTTACGTCAAAGAAATCATCAGGCAGCAAACCGGCTGTTTTGTTACCTGCGGCCATGAATTATCTGATACTTTGAATTTTCAAACCCGGGCCGTCACCGCCATGCTCAACGCAAGGATTATTCCAAGATTGGCCAGTCTCTTGCTGGATCTTGAAAAAGTCATGGCAGCCCGCGGTATTCATGCGCCCATCGTCGTGGTAAAAGGGGATGGCACATTGATGAGTGCAGCCATGGCCAAACAGCGGCCGGTTGAAACCATTCTTTCAGGGCCGGCTGCCAGCGTGGCAGGTGCAAAGCATTTAACAAGGATCAAAGATGCCCTGGTCGTAGACATGGGAGGGACAACAACGGATACGGCGGCTATAGCAGATGGCCTGGTAATGCTGAACGAGCAGGGCTCAAACGTAGGAGGACACAGAACCCATGTAAATGCCCTTGAAATTCGAACAGCAGGCCTTGGCGGAGACAGCCTCATCCAATTTGAGAAAGGACTATTCCTCATCGGTCCCAAAAGAGTGACCCCCATTGCATGCCTGGGACAAATGGCTCCCAAAGCAAAAGATGCTTTGAAATTTTTAAACCAGAACCTGCAGCATCATACCGCCTCCACCAGAAAAATGCAGATTCTTGCTGTAACCGGTTCCACAAAACAACTTGAACTGACTCCTCTGGAGAAAAAAATCATTTCTCTGCTGAAAACAAGGCCCCACTCCATTGATGAACTGGTTCTAAAAACCGATGTTCTCTCTGACAGCAGCCTGCCATTGAAACAGCTTGAAGAAAACTTTATCCTCCAGCGATGCGGGCTTACACTGACAGATCTCTTACATATCACAGGACAATTTGATAGATGGGACCGGCAAATATCCGAGGAATACTGTAAAATGTTCTGTTTTCTATCTAAAAAACAGATGCCTGAATTAACCCGGCATCTTCTGGATATGGGCATTAACCTTCTCACTATTGAACTTTTAAAACGACAGCTGGATGATGAGGTGGATCCTGAAGCACTGGACTCCTGTCCTGTATGCAAAATTCTTATTCAAAATCTGCTGACCCGTAAAAACCCCCATTACAAAGTTTCCATAAACCTTAAGCGGCCTGTCATCGGTATTGGAGCTCCCATTAAATATTTCCTTTCCAAGGCTGTAAAACCTTTGGGCGCAAAGGCTGTCCTGCCGGATGACGCGGATGTGGCCAACGCCATCGGCGCCATTACGAGTCATGTTGTCATAAAAAAACAATTAAGGATCATACCCGGGGACCAGGGTGGATTTATCGTGGAAGGGATTGCCGGAACCCGTCAGTTTCAAGATTTTGATGATGCCGATCGTTTTGCCAGGGAAAAACTGATTGAAATTGTAAGGAAAATGGCTCTTGCTTCCGGAACCAGCAGCCAAAAAGTGACGCTTGAAACCAAAGACAAGATCCCGGTCACTGCCGGCGGGGATCCCATTTTTATGGGAAGAACCCTTTATGCCAGCCTGACCGGACGTCCCGACATTGT
>JAHOYS010000275.1 GCA_019038815.1 Desulfobacterales bacterium
TGGCAATGCCGAACATGTCCGGAGATAAACTGTCAGCTGAACTGATCAAAATACGTCCTGGTATCCCCATATTGCTTTGCACAGGATTCAGTGAGACCATGTCTGAAGAAAAGGCGATATCCCTGGGTATTAAGGGCTTTCTAATGAAACCGATTGCTATGAAGAACCTGGCCAAAAAAATACGGGAAGTGATGGATGAAAATAAAAACTGAAATTGTAAAACAATTGAATCCATAGAGAGGCCGTATTAATGAAATTTTCAAATAAACTTTTTTTTGCTATTTTTACAACTGGTCTGACAGCTTTGGTTATAGTATCATTTGCAATATACAAACTTAATTACGACTCAATGATAGTATTAGAATCCAATTATGCTAAATCTATTGCCACCGAGATTTCAGATGACATTGATCATCTTCTTCTGGAAAAAGTAAAAACTGCCATGACACTGGCAAACACACCCGTCATAAAACAAGCTTTGGAGAAAAGTATTGTTTCTTATGCCGGCCTGCCGGATGAAAAAAGAAAAGAATCTATAAAACTTTTAAATGAACAATGGAAATCAACAAAAGATCCTGATGATAATTTTATTCTAAAATTCACTGATAATAAAATATCGCACTTTTTAAAAAACCAACAAAAACTTCTTACAGGTGAGTATGGAGAAATCTTTTTAACCAATAAGTTTGGTGCTCTGGTTGCATCAACTTCAAAGCTTTCAACTTTTGCGCACGGGCATAAATACTGGTGGCTTGGGTCTTATAATAACGGAGAGGGGACGGTATTCTTTGATGACCGCGGATATGATGACAGTGTTGGCGGATATGTCCTGGGTCTTGTCGTCCCTGTCAGAAAAGATACAGAAATAATCGGCATATTAAAATGCAACCTCAATATTCTTGGCAGTATCAGTGAATTGATATCCGGAGCAGAGGATAAATTAATCGGAAAATTCAAACTGATCCGTTCCGGCGGAATGGTTGTATTTGAGGAAGGATCGGAGCCCCTGAGCACACAGGTTCACAATGATATATTTGAACAATTAAAAAGTAACAATCAAAATACCGTTATTATCAACGATTCTGATGAAAAGTACCTTGTCGATTTTTCACAGATAAAATTGACAAAAAATGAAAGAGAATATGGTTTTGGGGGGACATTTGAATCCATTGATCATAAAAAGGGCAATACGGGTGAGTCATGGTATGTTCTTTGTTATCGTCAAATGAGCACAGTACGGGCACCGATCATTGAATCGATCAAGTGGGTTGTTGTGATAAGCACTGCGATAATATTAATTTTAGGGCTGGTCTCTTACCTGTTTGGCCGGAGGATCGCCCGACCTCTTGCAATGTTGAGTAAGGCTACTGAACAAATTGGAAAAGGAGATTTTAAATACAAAATCGAACCTGTCCAGGAAGATGAGTTTGGCAGCCTGGCTGTCTCATTCAACAACATGACAGACAGACTTCAACAGACCACCACATCCATAGAGTCGCTTGAGAATGAAGTTAACGATCGCAGGCAGGCGGAAAAGGCATTGCAGAAAAGCGAAGAAAAGTTCAGAAGGCTTTCGGAAAACTCACCTGCCGTTGTTTACCAGCTTAAAATGACTTCTGATGAGACATTCACTTTTCCGTATATAAATGACATGGTAAAGTCCATTATGGGTGTGACTGCTGAAGATATTATGAGGGATTCCTCCAAACTTCTTGGCATGGTGCATCCAGAGGATCAAGAGATATTTCGCAAAAACATCATGAACTCCGCTGAATCTCTTGAATCCTTCCCTATAACATTCCGGTGCCTGAAAGACCGGAGAGTGATATGGATCGAGGCACGCTCAACACCAGAGGCACTGGCGGGCGGAGGCATCCTCTGGGATGGGTTCTTCGTTGACATCACCGACAGGAAGAATATGGAAATCCAACTCCAGCAAGCCCAGAAAATGGAATCCATCGGTATACTCGCCGGCGGCATTGCCCATGACTTTAACAATCTGTTGCAGGTTGTGATGGGAAACATCTCTCTGACACAGGATGACCTGAAACCTGGAACCGAAATGTCTGAGAATCTTACGGCGGCCGAAGATGCATGCATAAAGGCAAATGAACTGGCTACACGGCTGAGTACCTTTTCAAAAGGCGGTAATCCGGTCAAGACAACGACATCCATCCATAATTTACTGAAAGATATTGTTGTTTCAGTATTGAGCGGATCTGACATCAAGCCGGAATTTTTTATGTCGGATGATATCCAACAGGTAAATATTGATAAAAATCAGATCAAGCAGGCTGTCCG
>JAHOYS010000177.1 GCA_019038815.1 Desulfobacterales bacterium
CCCAAAAAAAAAGCAGTATCAAGAAGACAGACAAGCCGCCGGAAAAATAAAAAACCAGTTGTTTTTAATGAATTTAAAAAAATCCTTGTGGGAATTATCATTCTGGTTTCAGTATGCATAACTGTGGCGATGATAGCAGATCTTTTTTTTCACCCCGAACGTATTGAGAAAAAAACCAAGATAGTTACAAAGCCGTCGGATAAACCTGAAATAAAGGCTAAAAAGGCGGTAACAAGGTTGAAAGAAAAATCAGATAAACTTATAAAATATGAAGTGTTTGAAGATGTTGATCACACAATTGTTGAAAGGCCGTCTACGCCCGGCAAAGATCATATACCCCAAATTGCCATTATTATTGATGATATCGGATATGATAAAAAAATAGCACTGGCATTATGTGATTTAAATTCAAATATTACCTTTTCAGTATTACCCTTTGCACCATTCGGGGAGTATCTTTCCGGAAAACTGCATGCAAAGGGCTCACAATTAATGCTTCATCTACCCATGGAACCTGTTGAATATCCCGATATTAATCCCGGTCCCGGTGCAATTTTGTCTGCCATGTCTCCTGACGTTCTTATAGATCAGGTAAGAAAAAATATTAGGAATATTCCCTATATTGTCGGGGTGAACAACCATATGGGATCAAAGGTGACCTCCCATTCAGATCAGATGAACCAGATTTTTTCCATTTTGAAAAAAGAAAACTTATTTTTTGTAGACTCAATGACTGCACCAAAATCCCAGTGCAAAGCATCTGCAAGATTATTTAAGCTTGAATTTGCCCAAAGAGATATCTTTTTAGATAACATCCAGGATACAGAATATATCACAAGACAGTTTAAAAAACTGATTGATCTGGCAAAGAAACATGGATCAGCCATTGGTATCGGTCATCCGTACGAAGCCACTTTGCAAACCCTTTCAAAGCAATTGCCCGGGCTGAAAAATAAAGTTGAGATTGTCCGTGTCAGTGCACTGACAGCCGTTCCTGAATAATTCGTTTATATTTCAACCGGTTTCCAGACACCCTTATCGCACCAGATTCTTGAAAATTGTGAGCCTGGAGGAAGCACTTTTTGGGAAAAATCTGAGGTGTCAATATCACAATCTTGATCGCAGTAGGGATCCCAAGGCTCTAAAATTACCGGCCCGTTTGAAGATGGGACAAGACGCGGGGAAACAGGATCTCCCCAGGAACGGGTTTGGGTTTCGTGTTTAAGGTCATTAAGATTGTTGAATTTTAACAACTGGGTCAACGTTACGACGGTGGGAGGGCTCAAAGGGATACTGCCTTCAAGGTTTTTTTCAAGGGCATTTTGAGAGGTAAGCCAGATCCCGTGTCTGGTTTCCATATTGTCGGGTACACAGGTTTGATTTGCCGGCATGAAAACAAGAAAGAACCGGGTATCAAATCTTTTTTTCATTAATTCCGGCGTAATCCAGTGGGACCACCTTCCAAGGCGTGAGAACGACAATGTCCAATTTTCGTTTATCATCTTTGTTCGGAACCAGGATTTTGGAAGATTCCTGTTTAATCGGTATGTGCAGATATCATCAATATCTTTTTGGGTTTTATCCTTACCGGATGCGATAAAAACGCCTGCCTCTTCAAGGGTTTCCCGGATGGCAGCAATGCTGAATCCAAGAGCATCTTCGGTTGAAAATTTATTTGCACCAAGCTGTTTTTCAATTTGATCCGGGTTCATATCAATGTGGGGAGCCCAATGTTCAAACCCCAGGTCTTCCTGGTCTACCACGCCTCCGGGAAAAACATATAACCCGCCCATGAATCCGGATTTTGTACTTCTTCTTAAAAGGTAGATTTCAAGTGCTTTGTTTTTTTCTCTTACAAGGATTACCGTTGAGGCTTTTCTTAATGGCGGAGGAGTATTTTTTTTATCGGTCATATCATTATCTTTATTCCGTGTTACCGGTTTCCAACTTCATTACTGATGATCTTTAAACCATCAAGGGTCAGGGTTTGCTCTACTTTTTCAATGGTTTTAGATATTCCGGATATCAATGGTGCCAGGCCACCTGTGGCAAGGATGCGGGGCGAGCTGTCCATCTCTTTTGTCATCCTTTCCACCATCCCATCCACCATGGCAGCATTTCCATGAATAATGCCGGATTTAATGCTTTCAATAGTATCTTTGCCGATGATTTTTTCGGGCGCCTCGAATATTTCTACCCTTGGCAGCCTGGATGCCTTTTGAAAAAGAGCTTCGGAAGAAATCATGACACCCGGTACAATGGCACCGCCTAGGTATTCTCCCTTCTCGGAGAT
>JAHOYS010000404.1 GCA_019038815.1 Desulfobacterales bacterium
ACACCGGTTTCCAGCAACGTTACAGGTACTTATTACGGCACTGCTGCTGCCTCCATTGGCGGTAATTTTTCAGCAAAAATGGGTGATACAAACGTCACCCAATACCATGGGATTTTCGCCGGTAAAAAATAGTGAATCGAGCCCTTTTAAGAAAATAATATGACTTATCTCAAAAAGGTATTTTTCACCCTGTCGCCTTTTAAGGCAGGGTGCCTTTTGATTCTTCTGTCTTGTCTTCTCTTTAATTCCTTTGGCAGTAAAAAACCGGATATCATTTCTTCTGTTGATAATAAGATTATGGATATCATGTTTAAGTTTCGGGGACCCCAGCAGCCCAGCGGGAAGGTGGTCATCGTTGATATTGATGAAAAAAGCTTGAAACATATCGGCCAGTGGCCATGGCCCAGGAATATTCTGGCAGACCTGACACTGGCCATCCAGAAAAACGGTGCTCTGGTTACCGGGTTTGATATTGTTTTTCCGGAAGTTGACCGGACTTCACCTGCCCGCTGCCTTGATCTTTTAAAAGATGCAGTTCAAGATAGTATTCCTGATACGATTTTTTCAAGCATAAAGGCCAATGCCATGCCGGATTATGATCTTGCATTCGGGGATGCCGTGGCCCAAGGGAAGACTGTCTTAGGGTATGCATTTCAGATCAAGGATGACGGGCTTAAATCGGAATTTGAGATCCCCTTTCCATCAGGGGAAATCCGGGTTGATCCCTCGGATACAAACTTCAAGGATTTGTCCTTAAGACCGGCATACAGGGCTATATTGAACATTTCATCTGTATCTACTGCTGAAAGTGAGGGGTTTTTCAATGTATTTTCCGATGCATCCGGCACTGTCAGGCAGGTTCCACTTCTGATGATGATGGATGGGATTCCTTATCCTTCCCTATCCTTTGAAACCTTTAGGGTGGGCAGGGAAATTTCATCGTTTACCATCCATACATCTCAAAAAATATCCGATCTCTATTCCATTATTATGGGAATCAGCGTTGAAGATACCTTTATTCCGACAAATCACAATGGAGAAATTTTTATTAATTACCGGGGCCCATACAATACTTTTACTTATGTATCGGCTGTGGATGTGATCAACAAGGATGTACGGCACCTGTTACAGGATAAGTTTGTTTTAATCGGATCTTCTGCCACAGGCCTGTCTGATGTCAAGGCTACCCCTTTTTCCGAAGCCATGCCGGGAATTGAAATCAATGCCACTATTATGGATAATCTTTTGCAGACAGACCCTTTTGTCTATGACATTTATACGGAAATTGGGCTCACCTACACCCTGCTTGTCCTATGCGGCGTCCTGCTCACATCGATTCTGGCATTTTTCGGTCCCATGGCTGGTGCTGCCGGGGCCATTTTGTTTTTTGTACTCTCTTTTGCCGGCAATTATTATTTCTTTTTTTTAAATAACCAGCATCTCGGTATTACCTACCCGCTTTTTACCTGTGGCGGTATTCTGTTTATTGTCAGTGTTTTTAACTATCTCACCGAAGGCAGGGCAAAAAGATATATCCAGAAAGCCTTTTCATATTACGTAGCACCGGATGTGGTTTCCGAGCTGATCAAAAATCCTGAAGCCCTTTCTTTGAAGGGAAAACAAAAAGAATTGACCGTCTTGTTTTCCGACATCAGAGGATTTACCAGTATCTCGGCAAAAATGGATTCCCAGACTTTGGGCAATTTTATGAATGAGTACCTCACCAAGATGAGCCATGTGATCATGGAAAACGGCGGCACTGTTGATAAATTTATCGGGGATGCCATCATGGCTTTCTGGGGAGCGCCCAAGGATGAACCCGATCATGCCTGCAAGGCTGTCCGAGCCGCACTTTTAATGGAAAAACAATTGGAAATCATCAACCAGGCATTTAAAGAGAAAAATATGCCCATGGTTTCCATTGGTGTGGGCATTAATTCCGGCCCAGTGAGTGTAGGCAACTTTGGCAGCAAAGACAGGTTCGACTACACGGTCATGGGGGACAATGTAAATCTTGCATCCCGTCTGGAAGGCGTCAATAAAATCTATGGTACCACTATTATTATTTCAGAATTTACAAAGCAAAGAATCAAAGATGCCTTTTGTTGCCGGTATATTGATAAAGTTCGGGTAAAAGGAAAAGAAAATGCAATTGATATTTTTGAACCCTTCATGGAAGGGACACCGTCTCCGAACATAATTGAGGAAACCCGGGAGTTTGAAAGAGGTGTCAAAGAATACCAGACCCAGAATTATGAGGCTGCC
>JAHOYS010000022.1 GCA_019038815.1 Desulfobacterales bacterium
ATTGATACTCCTGTTATGCATATTTTGGCAAGAGTTTTTTATTGTAAAATAGAGCAGGGGTTGGTATTAAAATATAAAAACCAATGGAGGTATAAATAAATATGAGAAAATCGCTTTCCCATTTAATGATATTGATTATAATAATTTATTTGTTTCCCCAGCTTACCTTTGCTGATGAAACCGGCTGGGTTCAAGAAAACACTCCCTCGATCGAACAATCAAAGAATATCCAGAAAATAGTTAAAGAAAACAAGATGCTTAAGGAAAAAAATGCTGCGCTTTTAAAGGAACTTGAGGTGCAGAAAGAAAAAAACAAAGGCTTTTTAAAAATCGACATGATTAAATGGTTTCTATCCGGGGTCGGTGTTTTACTGCTGGGATGGATTATAGGGCACAACATATCTTCAAAGAAACGGCGCTCCGGTTCTCTGCTGGACTAATAATTTTTTAAATTTTAAATGTTTCCTGGTAGGATGCTATATCAAAGGATAGCTTTTGAATTTGCTGTTTTATAGATAATACTTTCTTTTTTTGATTCTCTTTTTCTGAATGTTTTAAAGAAAAAAGATGCTCAACCTCTTCTTTGAAAGAATGGTACCGGTTAAACTGCTCATCTATTTTTTCTTTAAACTCCCTTGTGGCAGCGTCAATCAAAGGTAAAAAATAATTTGTTCTCAACTTTACGGGATATTGTTCAAATTGATTTTTTATGACCTTCTGGTTTTCCTTTTTGATTTTCACTGCTGCTTTTTCCAAAGCAGGAGAAAATGAAAACACGGCTTGTCTGTTAAATAATGAAGACAGTATTTGCGACACTGTATGCAAGAAAAAATCAGTGATTACCCTGGCCTTGATTCCGGGTGTGTATTGTGCCTCAAATATCAGGGCCGGCAATTGAAGACCCATTATTTTTTTTATTTTATCAATATCCGCAAAAGCGATAAAATCGCTTTGCTGCTGCGTCAATTTTGACACATCTTTAAATTGTGAATAATGATCGATCTTTAACAAATCGATCTGATATGAATCAAACAAAGATTGAAAATAGGATATGATTCTTTCTTCCTGGGACGCAGCAAATCTTTTTAACCGGGGATTAACATCTTCAATAACATGCAACGCAAGCCTGCGTTTAAAATCCTGAAACATTAAGTATAAAATCTGGTTGAACCCTGATTCCTTTGCCACGGATCTGTATTGCTCAACATCATAATAAGTTGTTTCGATATAGGCCCGGGCTTTTTTTAAGATACCTTTTTCGTCCTGAACAAAAAATTTATTGATATTTGATTCTATTTCATGTTTTAACCCGCTGACCGCTTCTTTAATAGAATTTGACACGATGGTTTCCAGGCGGGATGCAGTTTGATCCAGATTATTTAAGTTCTCAATGGCTGCTTCTTCCTTTAATTTGTCAGAAGACAGCAAATCAAGAAAAATATCCGAGCGTTGATCCAGTTGTCCGATGATAATGCCAAGCCGCTTCAAATGATTTGAAATCAAAAGCTCATACCGGTTTTTATCAATCGCCTGTTTAAAGAAAGAATTGAATTCATCTGTTTTTAAATCACAGTATTGAAGCATTTCCTTTTCTTCCTGCCAGAATTTTAACCGGCTTAAATCCTTTTTATTTAACTTTGATTCAAGTTTTAAAAAAAGATTATAAAGCGAAGATAAAGAAAATATCTTTGGTTGTATTTCTAAAAATTCAAGGTTGTCTCGAATACTGGTTTCTATTTTAATCAGATCTTCAAGGTCTTCATGTTCGGTTAAATCACAATTATTAATAAAAATAATATTATCAAGCAGGCCTGAATTTTTAATCTGTTTTAAAAATACAATATCTGACTGCCTTAACCCGGTTCGAGAGCTGATGCAATAGATAATCAGGTTTGATGATTCAAGATAGGTTAAAACTTGAGCCAGCGAAGCAGGATCGGTTGAATCCGCTCCCTGGCAATCGGCAATTTCAATATTGGGATCAATTGTTTTCCCGAACACATTAAGGCAGACATCCCTGATATAAAAAGCAATATCCGGATCAGACGTATAGGCCTTATGCCGGTCAAATTCTTTTGATTCAAAACGAATCAGGGTTTCATCGGCCTGAACCAGGTCTTTGCAGGCATCAAACCCTTGAAGCGCATGCCGGATCAAAAGAGTTTCAGGCCTGATACCATCTTTTGTGACGGGAAAATCACAGGTCAATGTCCGGTATGCTTTTTTTAAATATTCCCTGTCTTTTTTACGCCTGATATCAATAT
>JAHOYS010000294.1 GCA_019038815.1 Desulfobacterales bacterium
CCCCATATAACTGCTACGGTAAAAAATTATAATTAGTACTTATTAAAAAAAGGATCTGTCATAATGAAATTTGAACAAGTAATTATCGAAAAAGGTGAAAACCATGTTGCAAAACTTACCTTGAACCGCCCTGAAAGCATGAATACCTTTAGCAGCCAGATGGCTGCCGAGCTTAATCAGGCATTTGTTGAGCTGGATTCAGACTCGTCAATCCGGGTCATTCTTTTAAAAGGAGAAGGCAAAGCGTTTTGTGCCGGGATTGACGTAAATGAGCTTGCCGGGAAAACACCCATTGAATATCGCGAATGGATAGAAAAAATGGAACGTCCCCTTGTTACCATTTCAAAAATGAAAACACCTGTCATTGCACAGCTTCATGGTGTTGCGGCAGCAAACGGCATGGGATTGATCGCAGCAGCAGATCTGGTTATTGCCGCAGATACTGCACGCATGGGCCTGACTGCAATCAATGTAGGACTCAACTGTGTTGGCCCCATCATTCCAGTTTCCAGATGTGTCGGTCGTAAAAAGGCATTGGAGCTTTTACTTTTCGGAAATTTAATAAAAATGCCTGAAGCCCTCTCTCTTGGACTGATAAATAAAATTGTTCCCAAAGATGAACTTGAATCCCAGGCCTTGCAATGGGCAGAAGAACTGGCTCAAAAAAGCCCAATAGCCGTCCAGATTGCTAAAACCGGCTTTTATCATTCCGAAGATATGAATTATGAAAAACAGTTTGCCTATATGAATGAGGCCTTTGCCAGACTTTGCACCACAGATGACGCAAAAGAAGGCGTCAACGCATTTTTTGAAAGACGAGACCCTGTCTGGCAGGAAAAATAGACCATTGAAAATTAAATACAATTCCCCGGTAATCCTGACTTATTCCATAATATCAATATGTATTTTAGCTTTTTGGAGCAGCGGGCTTTCAGCAAAATATTTTTCTTCCCCGGCTCACCTGGCATTTTCAAATC
Organism: Desulfobacterales bacterium; assembly: GCA_019038815.1. GTDB lineage: Bacteria > Desulfobacterota > Desulfobacteria > Desulfobacterales > Desulfobacteraceae > Desulfobacula. The sequence goes on from JAHOYS010000294.1 coordinate 978, forward strand.
CATATTTTTACTTCAGACTGTTTTCATATATAATCGGCCATGGCGGCTGGACTCATCTTATAGGGAATCTGATGATAATCCTTCTTGTCGGACCGCTGCTTGAAGAAAAATACGGATCAGGCAAACTTTTGGAAATGATTTTGATTACAGCTGTTGTCACAGGATTAGTAAACGCTTTTTTATTCTCAACTTCTCTTATAGGCGGCAGTGGAATTGCATTCATGTTGATTCTTCTCAGTTCATTTTCAAATATCAAATCAAAAGAAATTCCTTTAACATTTATAATAATTGCGATACTTTTCATTGGCAGTGAAGTGGCTTCAACTCTGAAAATAGACAGGATATCACAGTTCAGTCATCTTGCCGGCGGATTCATTGGAGCCGGTTATGGATTCATTAGAAGTGGCGGGAGATAAACTATCAATGGTACGCCTGGCAGGATTCAAACCTGCGGCCTGCAGCAAAGGAATATTATGGACCTGGAAATAATCCTGAACAATTTTAAAGCACTTGGTTTTACTGAATACGAAGGAAAAGTTTATCTGTCTTTATTAGGTCACCATCCGGCCAGCGCTTATAATATATCACAGAATTCCGGAGTCCCGCATTCAAGGGTTTATGATATTACAAGAAGATTAATAAAAAAGGGATATGCGGTTTCTCAAGGCACCAATCCTGAATTATATTCCCCAATATCACCGGAGGAACTGATCGGCACCCTTAAACGGGACAATGCAAGGCTGACAGGCGAGCTTCAAGAACAACTTGAGTCCATCAATTTTGAATCTGAGTTTGATCCGGTATGGAATCTTTCCCAAAAAAAAGAGGCCATTGAACTTGCCTTTGAACTGATTGAATCAGCTCAAGAAGAGATCTATATTGGATTATGGGATGAAGAGCTAAAAATTTTTAAAGACGCCCTGCAAAAACGCCACAATGAAGGCATAAAAGTCTATGTATTGATTTATGGCACCATGGAACTTGATTTTGGTAATATTTTTTATCATAGCATAGTGAATACTGAGGATGTAAAAATAAATGGCACAACCCTGGATCTTGTTGTTGATTCAAAAGTCTGCATAACAGGAAGTCTTGGAGATTCAAAAGCCTGCCAGGCTGTCTGGACAAAAAACAAAGGTTTGATAAAATCCATTGAAGGGTATTTGACCCACGATTTTTTCATTTCAGAGATTGGTAAAAAATTTGGGAGCGAGATTGATAAAGCTTTTGGTCATAACCTGGAAAAACTTAGAAAAAAATATGAGCATTAGATCCTG
>JAHOYS010000083.1 GCA_019038815.1 Desulfobacterales bacterium
AGCATTTCTGTGTGACCTAAAATCGGAAAAAGAATGTTGTTGAAATCATGGGCAATACCGCCAGCGAGGGTACCAATGGATTCCATTTTCTGGGCCTGTTGGAGTTGGAATTTCAACCTCTCGTGCTCCGCCTCGGCCAGTTTCTGTTCAGTAATGTCCCTAAATTCAACAACTCTAACATTCTTGCCTTTATAAGGGATACCCTGGGCTTCTAAACGCATTGGAAATTCCTCTCCATTTTTACGCAACCCAGTTTCCTCATACGGCTTTTCGTAACCAGATAAAATATTATTCATCACAGAATCTCTTGATTTTTCTGCAATCAGCAACAAACCGTCCATTCCAATTAACTCCGTCACGGAATAACCGGTCATTTCTGACAATCCCTTGTTGCAGTCTAAAATAATACCCTTCTCGTGGATGGCTATACCTCCGAAAGAAGCGTTGTGAAGTGCTTTGAAACGGTCTTCACTTGCACGTAGATCGTGCTCTGCTTTCTGGCGCTCTAAAATTTCCCGTTTTAGGTTCTGAAGCGTACTTTTCTGTTCCTCGTTTTTAATCTGTAATTCCTGCGTCCTACCTTTGACTTTTTGCTCAAGCTTTTCTGTATAAATTTTTTCCTGATCCCTTGCTTCCCGCAAAGTGTCAATCATGTTATTGAACATTTCGGCAAGTGAACCTATTTCATTTTTCGTGTATATATCGACATGCGTTGTTAGATCCCCTTCTTTAACCCGCAAGGCACCTTTTGAAAGTTTGTTCAATGGTTTGATAAAGCTTTTGATAGAAAATACAATGATAACAATAATGGCGAATATCAAAAAAAATGCAGTTAACAGAGCAAACTTGCTGGTCATTTTGTCAACAGTCAAGTCGACTGTATTACGAAGTTCTTGAACCGAAGCAAGAATAACAGACTCCGGCGCTACAACTCCCAGACGCCATTCGAGTGAAGGCATAAAATGGGATGAAATAATATAACGTTGGCCATTCAGAGTAAATCCAGAAATTTGATAGTTTTTTTCAAGCATAGCCTCGCCGATTTTTCTTATTTCCGAATTAGAGGAGTCCAGAATACTATGCTGTAAAACAATCGAGGCATCCTTCAGTTTATCTTGGTGCATTTCGATTTCGAACATATCTAGATATTCTGGAGGAAAGGCAATAAGCCTGCCCTGATTATCGATAAGAAAAGAAAACAAGCCTTCCATTTGATGACAGGATGGGATATCTGCAAAGATGTCGTTCACAATTGTATTAAGAGTAACATCAACCCCGCTCGCGCCAAGATATTCTCCGTTTTTGCTGTAAAGAGGAGTGCTTGCTGTGATCAATAATCCCTGGCCAACACTATCTAAATAGATATTCGACCATTTGGTCTTACGTTCAAGGTTATTCTCCGGTTTTGCAATCCAATACCAGTTCGCATTTCTTATATCGAATTTTGTTGTAGGAGGGAGTTTCTCCACGCCATGAATGTTGGGATAGTAACGGGCAAGTCCGGGCTCGGTGACAACATAACAAGCTACACTTTCAGGATTTTCTTCTTTAACTGTTTTGAGAAGAGGATCAATGTGAGAAAGCGTTTTGATTTGTTCGCTGATATCCTGTGACATAGTGGGAGAGCCCCAATATAATACCATTGTACTTTTGGAATTATCATTTGAAAATATGCCATTGTGCGGATAAATGACCAGTTTCTCGTTTGGTTTGAGAGGTTTTGCCCCGTATAATTCTGTATGATCCAGATAAAAAGCAGCCTGTTTCGCTATCAAGGCTGAAGCAGCAGCAGGCATTCTAAAAATATTTTCATATCGCATAGCCTGTTCATGCGTAATACGAGCCATAAAAGCTTCTGCATTTTCTTTTGCGTTTATCTCATTGCTATCAGCAGAGAATTTTCCAAATTCTCCAACCATTCGTGTGGCAATATATGTCAGAGAAACCATTAATAACACCAACACCACTGAAAATGTTATCAATAATTGAACACCTATTTTCGAACGTATCCATTTAATCATATCAACACCTTAAACGAGGTTAACGCATGGCTTGATGACCGTACGGTTTAATCTGATCACGAAGAATTTAGTGTATCAGGCATCATAACAAATTACACTTTCTTGCATAAAGATGGATTGTCCCAATATACAATAATTCAAATTGTATCTGCAAAAGTTTCTAAAAAAACATTACATCAAAAAGTTAAGGATTGCAAAATTTATATATGATTTGAGCAGTTTTCCTCCTGA
>JAHOYS010000226.1 GCA_019038815.1 Desulfobacterales bacterium
GGTTAAAAGACTTGAATACGACCAGGAAAAGTATCCTTCAAAAAGGAAAAGGCAAGACAAGAAAACAGGCAAAACTTGAGTACCTGTATGAAAAAAAATCATTGTATTTTGCACAGGTTGCCGAAAGTGTCAAAGAGATGGCCATAAAAGAACTCAAAGGCTTAGGCGGCTATGATTTAAAACCTGTTTTCAGAGGTATATGGTTTAAGGCAGTAAAAAAAGATTTTTATCGGATTACTTATTTTTCAAGGCTTCTTTCAAGAATTCTTGCCCCTCTTGTTTCCTTTGAATGCCATGACAAGGACGACCTTTACAAGGCGGCCAAAAAAATAAGATGGGAAGAGTTTTTAACGCCTAAAAAAACTTTTTCCATTGTTGCCAATGTATCTGAATCCGACATTACCCATTCCAATTTTGCAGGGTTGCGGGTTAAGGATGCCATAGCCGATTATTTCAGGGACAGGACCAACAAAAGACCGAATGTGGATGCAAAAGAGCCATATATCATCATTAATATACATATTCATAAAAATCTGGCAACACTTACCATTGATGCTTCAGGCGGGTCTTTGCACAAACGCGGTTACAGGGAAGAATCTGTATCCGCCCCCATGCAGGAGACCGTTGCCGCATCCATTATCCAGCTTTCTGAATGGGATGGCAAGGTGCCATTGTATGATCCCATGTGCGGATCAGGTACTCTTTTGATAGAAGCACTCATGAAATATTGCCGGATACCGGCACAAGTATTTCGAACCTGGTTTGGATTTGAAAGGCTCCCTGATTTTGATGCCAATTTATGGGAGCAGATTAAAAAAGAGTCCCTGGATAATTTCAGGGAGCTTAAAAAGGGCATGATTTCGGGAAGTGATGTGTCCGAACATTCGATTAATGCAGTCAAAACAAATATTATGGGGCTTTATTTCGGCAGCAAAATTACCATTGAACAAAAAGATTTTCAGGATATTGAAACTCTGGAAAAAAGTGTGATTGTAACCAATCCTCCATATGGTATCCGAATGGGGAAAGATACAAATCTTAACAGGTTCTATCAAAATTTTGGTCTTTTTTTAAAAAACAGATGCAGAAAATCAACAGCCTTTGTATATTTTGGAGAACCTAAATATATTAAAAAGGTTCCTCTTTCCCCGTCCTGGAAACGCCCTTTGAAAATCGGCGGACTTGACGGCAAGCTTGTAAAATACGAATTATATTAAAGTCAGCTTGAGAACTAAAAAGATATGGAAAAGCCAAAAACCAGCGGGCAGTATACATGCAATGAATATCGTGAGGAGATGATCCTTTTAGGACTGCAGAAAAGGCTTTCTTCCAAAGGGTTAACCCCTGAAGAAAAAGAAAATCTTTTAAAAGAGATTGCCAAGGTCGAAAAGCAGATGGGAATATAGCAGGCAAAGTCCGCTGTCATACATCCGGCACTGCCGCCACCGATTTTTTCTATGACAGACAGATCAAAACTTAATATTAATTGAAGATAAATTTAAGGCTACTCTGAACCATGGAGATAGATCTGACAATTCAAACATATATCCTTTTGTTTATAACCGGATTATGCTCAGGTTTTGTGGATTCCATTGCCGGCGGTGGGGGGTTGATTGCTCTGCCCGTACTTTTTTCAATTGGCCTTCCTCCGGATATTGCCCTGGGAACCAACAAACTCCAGGGAAGTTTCGGTACTCTTTCAGCTTCTTATAATTACATCAAAAAAGGCGTAGTTAAATTCAACGAAAGCTTAACCGGCATCTTGTTTACTCTCATTGGAGCCATACTGGGTGCCGTGACAATCCAGCATATGGAGGCTGAATTTATTCAAGACCTGATTCCCGTACTTTTGCTTTTTGTCTTTATTTATACCCTTTTTTCAAAAGATCTCGGCCATGGTTCCACCAATCCCAGGATTTCTCAACGTCTGTTTTTTTTATTGTTCGGTCTTGGATTAGGCTTTTATGACGGTTTCTTCGGCCCGGGGACCGGCTCGTTTTGGACAGCTGCCCTGTTGATCCTTTTGGGATTGAATATGAAAAAAGCCTCAGGAATTACAAGGATCATGAATTTTACCAGTAACATCGTGGCACTTACTGTATTTATCATTGGTGGTAAAGTTCTGTATTCCGCCGGCTTCTGCATGGCTGCAGGTCAAATCATAGGGGCACGTGCAGGTTCAAGCCTTGCTATAAAAAAAGGGGTTAAATTCATTCGTCCCATATTTCTGATGGTCGTATTTTTAACCATT
>JAHOYS010000078.1 GCA_019038815.1 Desulfobacterales bacterium
CCGAGGTTTTCAACTGTTGCAGAGTCCAAAATGTTTAAAATATGGGGAGCTGATGTAATTAATATGTCAACTGCCCCCGAAGCCATGCTTGCAAATGAAGCCGGCATTCCTTATGCTGCCGTTGCCATGTCTACAGATTATGACTGCTGGAAAGAGGATGAAGTCCCTGTTACCTGGGAGGAGATCCTGGCAGTATTTGATCAGAATGCTCATAATGTAATAAAACTGCTTGTAAATGTAATAGAAGAATTAAAAGAATAGCAGCGAGAAAAATTAAAGGAAAAAGAAATGGATTTGAAAGAGACCATCAGAAGTATTCCGGGCTGGCCCATCAAAGGCGTGATATTCAGAGACCTGACCACATTGATGCAGGATCCTCAGGCATTCAAAGAATCGTGTGATATTCTGCATGAAAGATATAAAGGCATGGATATTGACAAGGTTGTGGGGATTGATGCAAGAGGCTTTGTTTTTGGTGCAGTCCTGGCCTATAAGCTGGGGATCGGATTTGTTCCGGTCAGGAAAAAAGGCAAGCTGCCGTCAAAGACCATTCAGGAAACCTATACTCTGGAATATGGAGAAGATACTCTTGAAATTCATGAAGATGCCATTGAAAAAGGTGAAAAAGTGGTCATAGTCGATGATCTGATTGCCACCGGCGGTACTATTGGCGCGACAGTAAAACTTGTTAAAAAGCTAGGTGCTGATATTATTGAATGTGCGTTTGTTGTTGAACTTCCAGACTTGAAAGGAAGGGATCAGATTCAAGATTGCAAAGCTTTTGCCATCACGGAATTTGAAGGCGAATAGCCTTTAGTACTAAACAATTCGGCACAAAAAAGAAGACAGTGTATTATTCGTCTAAAACCTTTCGTATAGCTTTTGCAATTAGCGACATTGATATCGGTTTCATAACATAGCCGGCAATTCCAAGTTGTTTTGCTTTTTCTTCATCCATAAGGGAACTGTGACCGGAACAGATGATGACGGGAATATCAGAGCGAATTTTTATTAACTTTTTTGACAATTCAGCACCGGTCATCTGCGGCATAGTCATATCGGTTATGACCAGATCAAAGGTGTCAGGGTTTGACAAAAATAAATCCAGTGCCTGTAAAGGATTGAGGCTTGTTTCAACTTTATATCCGAGGCGTTTCAACATTTTTTGTGTCATATCGGTAATGGCTTGTTCATCATCAACAAAGAGGATTGTTTCATTTCCTCTGGGAATTTCATTTATTGTTTCAGTTTTTATTTCAGGTTTTTCATCAACTACTGGGAAGAAAAGACTGAAAGTGGTGCCTTTGCCGGGATTGCTGTCAACCAAAATAGCACCATTGTGATTTTTAACAATACCATGAACAATAGACAGTCCCATGCCCGATCCTTTTCCCATTTCCTTGGTTGTAAAATAAGGATCAAATATTCGATTGATAATTTCAGGATCAATGCCGGGGCCGGTATCGATTACTGTCATTTTGAGATGTTTACCAGGAGTTAAATCAATAAAATTCTTTATCTCTCCTGCTTCAAGCGTTGTCATCTCAACGGTGACTTCCAGAATACCGCCTGTATTCTCCATAGCCTGGGAAGCATTGATGCAAAGATTCATCAATACCTGATTGATCTGAATCGAATCGGCAAGAATTGTTATATCTGCATCCGGCATATGTTTACGGATGTCTATAGTGGTTGGGATGGTTGATCTCAAAAACTTTAGTGTTTCTTTAATAACGGTTACTGCTCCAATTGGTTTCAGTTCCTGATCAGTCTTGCGGCTGAAATGAAGCAGTTGTTTGACAATGCCTGCTGCCCTTAGACTGGCAGATTTTATCTCTTCAAGGTTTGTGTGTACAGGGTTCCATGTTGGGATATCTTCAAGTGCAAGTTCCGCATTTCCAGAAATCATGTACAGCAGATTATTAAAATCATGGGCAATGCCTCCTGCCAGCGTGCCGATTGATTCCATCTTTCGTGATTGCTGAAGCTGAGCTTCAATGTCCTTGATTTTGGTAATATCATGAAAAATCGTTAATTTTGAGACCCTGTCATTAGAATGAAATATGGGTGAATTGGTGACAGAGTAATAATTATTGTCTTTCGGGTCAATCACTTCATAATCGACATCCTCTCCTTTTTGAACTTGATCAAATACACACCAGGCGCACTTTTCATCCCTGTCATATATGGCTTTATAGCAAAGTTTGCCTGTAGCATCAGTACCAACCCT
>JAHOYS010000052.1 GCA_019038815.1 Desulfobacterales bacterium
GAAATAAAAATGACTCCCGGTATCAATCAAGCTAAGAAAGCCAGGGTTCCCTACAAGGTGCATGAATATGTTCATGACCCATCGTGTGATTCATATGGCTCTGAGGCCGCCATGAAAATGGGAGTACCTGAAGAAAGAGTTTTTAAAACGCTCGTTGTACAACTTGGCACCAAAGAATTGGTCGTTGGTGTGGTTCCTGTATCATCAATGCTCAATATGAAGCTTATTGCAAAAGCAGCAGGAGCAAAAAAAGCGGGCATGGCGGAAGCCTCAGATGTTGTGCGATCAACAGGGTATGTTTTGGGAGGCGTAAGCCCACTGGGGCAAAAAAAGAAACTAAAAACCATAATTCACTCATCAGCAATAAAGTACCCAACAATTTTTGTCAGCGCAGGTCGTAGAGGGCTGGAAATTGAGTTGCAACCGCGAGATCTAGAAAAAATAACTAATGGATTGTTCGCAGAAATATGCCAGTAACAATCTAAAACAAAGGGGTTAAAAATGACAAATGTAGCTATCATCCGTTGCGAAAAAAATATGGACCGATGTCCTTTAACGAACTGTTTTCGATGTTTAGCGGAGAAGAAAGAAGGATTTTCCATATATGAAGATTGTACTTTGGCAGGTGTATTCACTTGTCGCTGTCCAGGTGATATATTAAATAATTTAGCTAAAATACTTAAGGCCAAAGGAGCTGAAGCTATTCATTTCTGTACATGCACATTTTCTAAAAAAACCGCTGAAGGTTGGGTTATGAAAGATGGTGGATTTTGTGAAAATATTGACAAAATAATTGAAAATTTAAACAAAGAAACAAGCATTCCGTGTGTCAAGGGTACAGCACACCTTCCTAAAGACTATACCCTCAAAACCTGGTGATAGTTCTTGTTTCTTGTTTTATGATCAGTGGCCATGAAATTTGTATTCAGCATAACGGGCAATCACCGTCACATAACACCGTTTGGAAGCAAAGGGACTGACACGGTTTCTAAAATTGAGCTGTTACCTTCAAAAAATTTATACACAAACATTTCCGGTTATAGTATCATTGAAATAAATATAATAACAAAGGAAACACCACATGGGTCTGATCAGTCTGCTGTTTAACAACCCGATTGCATTTATCCTCATCGCCATACCGTTGATGTATGCCATTATTTTTCATGAGCTGGCCCATGGATATGTGGCTTATCGATTGGGTGATCCCACAGCCAAGCACCTTGGGCGTCTGAGCCTTAATCCGCTTAAACACCTCGATCCCTTGGGTACCCTAATGCTGTTTCTTGTAGGGTTTGGCTGGGCAAAACCGGTGCCTGTGAATTTCAGCTATATCCGGGATTACCGCAAGGGAATGATCCTGGTGTCTTCTGCCGGAATCATCGCAAACATGATTTTGGCGTTTCTGGCCCTTTTTCTTTACAGCCTGCTTAATCTGCCGCAATCGAGCATGCTTGCGTTAGCGCTCTATTTTTTTGCAAAAATCAACATTATCCTGGCCGCATTTAACCTGATTCCGATTCCGCCGCTGGATGGTTCGAAAATTCTTTTAGGATTTTCTCCTGCAAGTGTTCAGGCAATTTTGCTGCGTCTGGAACGGTTTGGATTTCTTATTGTTATAGCACTGCTTTATTTTGGCGTTTTGAATCCGGTGATTGATTTTTTACAGAGGGTGATACTCTCACTGATCAATATTTTGCTTCCTTGATAAAGTCATTTTGTCCCCTCCACGTTGCTGTTTTTCAGGGTAAGGGTGAAAAAGAACGCATGGAAATTGAGAAAATGTTTTGTGAACTTTTTAATGAATTGCCTGGCATCGTCCTTCTGGCAAAAGAAAAACAAAATATTATCGGGGTGATGAGGATGAAGTCATGCCAGGGGAGCAAAGCTGCTGATGTCTCCAAAGATGCAATAGATGAAAATAATATTGGCTGGCGCAAGTCTGTATGGAATATGGAATGGGACCGTCATGATCCATTGGAGCAACACTGGCACCTGGGCCCGATTGGTGTACTGCCGAGTCATCAGGGATCAGGTATCGGCTCCATGCTGATGGGGCGTTTCTGCAGGGAAGTAGATGCTTGTTTTGCAAAAGCATACTTGGAAACAGATTTGGATAAAAATGTACTTTTTTATGAGAGATTCGGGTTCAAGGTTGTTTTTGAGTCTGAAATATTCGATGTCAAAAATCGATACATGTTAAGAGATGCAAAAACTTGA
>JAHOYS010000401.1 GCA_019038815.1 Desulfobacterales bacterium
CCATAAAAAAACAGGAGGCTGGATTTGGAATATGACTTTACATATTTTTTTTGGTATGTCAGGGTAAATTGAGTTGTTTCAACAATAAATTTAAAAACGGTATTGATGCAAGAGATAAGGAGACATGAAAGATACAGCTACAGTAAAAATATTCTTAGCACAAGGTAGCCCATCATCTGTGAGAACCGCCGAATTGTCTAATTGGACGGGGAAAGCAGTGGCAGGACCTCGTTCTCAGATCGAAGACATCTTGAAACGAGTAGAAGCCGATAACCCTGGAGTATATTTCTTAACAGGAATAAATCCGGAAACAGCAAAATCTGTCGGTCGTTTTGAACTTGAGAATACTCAGTCAAGCGGCTCTCATCTACCCGAATCAGATGCTGCCGACATGGACATATTCCTTTTTAGAATGGAGCAACTACTTCCTATCCTTGGCCAGGAGTTCTTGAAGCCTGTCGTTAAGCATGAAGTAAGCGGAAAGAAGTCTGATTTGCTATATTGTGAAATCAAGAATCTCAAAGCAGCAGGACGGCAAACCGATAACGGATTTGTAGTCCTGAAGGATTCAGAAGTTGTCTTAAAAGAAAGACCCTCAACGCATAAATATAGATATGCAGCGAACCTGAGGAAAACACTTCTCGCTGAAAATGTTCTTGAAGAAAAGAATGATCGACTATTGTTCATATCAGATTATGAATTTTCAAGTCCCAGTGCAGCAGCAGCAGTAATTCACGGAGGTCAGGCAAACGGACTGACAGCATGGAAAAACTCAAAAGGAGTATCCTTAAAACAAAAAGAAGAGAAAGGTATCCAACAATTGAATTCACTCGATTCTGAATAACCGCGCGTTGCGCGTCTATTCAAAAAGATTGATTCACGATGTTCGTTTTCAAAGCCTTGACTTAAAAACGTTATGACGTTATGGTGTTATTATTAATAATTTGGAGGTGATATTATGGCAACATTATCAAAACGGTCAACTATATATTTAGACCCGGCTCTTCATCATGCATTACGGCTTAAAGCTCTTGAAACATCCTGCTCAATGTCACAAATAATCAATGAAGCGTTGAGAGAAGCGCTTGCTGAAGATGCTGAAGATCTCGCTGTGTTTGGTGAAAGAGCTGATGAGTCTTTGGTAAGCTATGAACAGATGGTCAAGAGGCTTAAACAAGATGGGCGTATATAAGATTTTTTTCAAAAAATCAGTTTGTAAAGATTTTAAATCGATTCTAGATAAAGATTTAACAAAAATTCTTACCCTCATTGAATCTCTTGGTGAAAATCCACGCCAACCCGGATGTAAAAAGTTAAGTGGCCAAGAAAAATATCGTTTAAGATATGGACGATACCGTATTATTTATTCCATTCAAGATAAAGAACTTTCCAATTGGATAGTCAAGGTTGGGCACCGCAAGAATGTATATAGCTAAAACGGCGGATTGTTTGAGGATACTCCGCAGTTTCCGCCGTTAAATGGAAGGCCTTTTAGAACTTTAAAAAATCGTTCAGGCACTAGAGAGTGTAAGGTGATCAGACCGGTAATCGCCTATAAATATCTTTCCGATGGCCAACTTTCACAATAAGGATAATGACTCGTTCATCATGAATTTCATATATTATCCTGTAGTCACCGGATCGAACTCTATGAAAAGGATTGTCACCTTTCATTTTAGTAGTATTCGGGTCTGGTAAATTGGTTCCAAGATTTTCAATCTTCTTTTTAATTTTTACTAGATCTTTCCTGGGAAACTTTTTCAAACTTTTTAGTACGACGGGTCTAAATTCAATGGAATATATCATATGCTAAAGACCCAATTGTTTCCAAACTTCTTCTGCAGGAATATTGTCACCGGTAAACATAAGCGCTTTTTTGGCATCTTCGATATCGATATGGTCTTCAATCTGTTGAAGCAGCTCAAGCTCATCAATAGAGACTAAAGCGGCAACATCCTGGCCTCGCCGGGTCAACACAATAGATTCTTTTCCGTAAGCTACTTTGTTAATAATATCTGCAAAATTTTTTCTGGCATCTACAGTAGAAATTTTTGTAGCCATAATTCTTCCTCTTAAAAATGTACTTTATATACAATTTGTACATTAAGTACTTTAAACTGTCAATAATATTCAAAAACGCATTATAGCCCTTCACTGGAGATGACCGTAAGGTGATCAGACCGGAACGGGTATGA
>JAHOYS010000217.1 GCA_019038815.1 Desulfobacterales bacterium
CCCGTCAAGCTGGTGGAGGATGTGGCTTCTTAAGGGGGCCATGCCCGCACCGCCGCCGATAAAACACATTTCATTGTCTGTATCTTTGGCCATGAAATCCCCGTAAGGGCCGCTGATGGTTACCTTGTCCCCGGGTTCCAGGCCGAAAATATAGGAGGACCCGAATCCCGGCGGGAGGCCTTGTGCCCCCGGTGGCGGGGTTGCAATCCTGACATTCATCATCATGATCTGGTTATCATGGGGCGGGTTGGCAAGGGAGTATGCCCTGAACCCCGATTTAATTCCTTTTGCGGCAAGCTCCAGAAAATTGTATTTTTTCCATTCACTTACATATTTGCTTTCAATATGAAAGTCTTTGAACATCAGATCATATTCAGGTACATCAATCTGGATATAGGCTCCGGCCTTAAAATCAATGGGGGTTGCAGGCTTGAGTACCAGTTCTTTGATAAAGGTGGCAACATTATGATTGGATACCACTGTGGCATCGACTTTTTTGATCCCGAATATGGACTCGGGTATTTTTATTTCAAGGTTATCTTTTACTTTTAACTGGCAGGACAGGCGCTTGCCTGCAAGTTTGTCTTTTCTTGTGAGATGGGCAAGCTCTGTGGGCAGAATACTGCCGCCGCCTTCAATGACTTCACACTTGCACATGCCGCAGGAGCCTGAGCCGCCACAGGCAGAGGGCAGGAAAATATCTTTCTGGGACAGGGCCGATAACAGGGATGGATTGCCGGAAATCTTTAAGCTTTCATTTTTATTCCCATTGATGGTGATTTCAAATTCACCCTTGGTGGTAACCTTTGATTCAACAAAGAGGAGCACTGTAACAAGGATTAAAATCACACCTGTAAAAACCACTATACTTAAGATGTATAACAATTTTACCTCTCCTTCGTTAAAGGGTGATCCCTGAGAACATCATAAATGTCATGGCCATAAGCCCTGCAATAATCATAGTAATACCAAATCCTTCAAGTCCTTTGGGGACGTCTGCATACTGGGTTTTCTTCCTGATGGCAGCCATGGATACGATGGCCAGCATCCAGCCGGTTCCAGAGCCTGCTCCAAAGACAATGGATTCAATAAATGTATAATGCCGCTCCACCATGAAAAGCGAAGTTCCAAGGATGGCACAATTAACGGCGATCAATGGTAAAAACACCCCTAAGGTTGCGTAAAGAAGCGGTGAATACTTATCAATGACCATTTCAACGGCCTGGACAATAGCGGCGATGACGGCAATAAAGGTAATGAATTTTAAAAAACTTAGATCAAGGTCGGGAAATCCTGCCCAGGCCAGCGCCCCGGGGGCGAGCAGCCCGTGATAGATGATCCAGTTTACAGGACTTGTTACGGCCAGGACAAAGATGACGGCAAATCCCAGGCCCGTTGCTGTCTCAACATTCTTTGAGACCGCGATAAAAGAACACATCCCAAGAAAATAGGCCAGAAGAATATTGCCGATAAATACGGAATTAATAAACAGGCTTATCAGATCACCCATGTGTTTTTCCTGCCTTTCCTACTTATATGTTCCGGGCTTTGATATTCCGGGCAGGCTGTTTTTCAGCCAGACCAGCAGCCCGATAATGAAAAAAGCCCCGGGTGCCAGCACCATCAAGCCCATGTTCTGGTATCCGGCATCAAAGATGAATTGCGGGATAATGTTAAATCCAAAAAATTTACCCGAGCCTAAAAGTTCTCTTATAAAAGCCACTGTTACCAGTACCAGACTGTAACCCAGCCCGTTGCCGATACCGTCAAAAAAAGACTCCAGCGGTTTGTTGGCAAGGGCAAAAGATTCAGCCCTTCCAAGGACAATGCAATTGGTGATGATCAGGCCGACAAAAATTGATAATTGTTTTGAAATATCATAAAAAAAGGCTTTTAATATCTGGTCGGTAATAATGACAAGGGACGAAATAACAGCAAGCTCTACAATGATTCTGATATTGGAGGGAATTTTTTTCCTCAAAGAAGATATGATCAGGCTGGAAAAGGCGGTTACTGTTGTAAGCGCAATGCCCATGACAATAGAAGTGGACATCTTGACGGTGACGGCAAGGGCGGAACAAATCCCCAACACCTGGTAGGCAACGGGATTCTCCTTCCAGATGCCTCTGGTTAAGATCTCTATATAGTTTGTTTTCTCTTCGGGCATGATGAATCCT
>JAHOYS010000168.1 GCA_019038815.1 Desulfobacterales bacterium
GAAGAAACCTGCTATCACCAGATCGTTTCGCAGTTTTTTAAAAAAATATAACCCGTCACGGGCAGTTGTTGCTTCAGAAAATTTATACGCAAATAAGGTTATTGCAGATACTCCCGTCCATTTCAGGCCTCTATGGGCAGCACTTCAGGGCTGATGAATCTGAATACTTGTGCATTTCTTGTTTTTTATTTTAATCCGGAAAGTACATCCTCGGGGCTGATTATCGGGCATTCTTCATTTTTGATTTTATTATTTTTGCACCAGACGGCCATAATTATTTTTTTATCGGTCTGCTTGGGAAAATTGGCGATAGATTTTTTTAATTTGCTTATTGTCGCTTTAATATTTGTTTTCTCCTCCCACTTGACCTCACCGAACAATAAAAACTCATTGTTTAAAGACTCGGCTATAATATCAATCTCCATATTCTTTCCATCACGACCATGCCCCCACCAGCGCTGAGCCGGTTTCCAGCGGATATTTGCAATGTTAAGATGGGCTGTGGATTTTCGTGCCATCTCCTCCCATATTTCAGCGGCCTGAGCCTTGAAATTATTTTGCGATTCAGCATAAACTGCATCAATAAGGTCTTGCTCAAGAAGTGAATGATTGGGCAGGACAACCCGGTACCAAAATAATAAAAATGGATCTTTGAGTCTGTAAATGCTTTTTTTAGATGACCTTGGACTTTCTCCAAAAGGATGGTCACGTTTAATATAACCCAGTTCAATTAAATTGGCCAGAGGACGAGTCAGGCTGGTTGCCGGTTTGCCTAAACGGCCTGCGATTTCTGATAATCTGTTTGAGCCGTTGGCAATTAAAGAAAGAAGAGAATGCGGCTGGCTTGCGCCGCGCATGTCATCAAGCAGCAGACGCATAGGCTCGTTGTGAAGAATGCCATCTCTATCCAGGACAATTTCTTTGCAGGCTTCTTCCTGATTTCGGTAAGTTTTTGCAAGTTCCCAGTATCTGGGCACTCCGCCCCAGACAGAATACGCCTCAACAGCTTCAATATGGTTGAGGGATAAGGCTTCTTTTATCCATCCCGGCTCAAGGGGCCGAACCTTGATAATTTCTGCGGCCCTGCCATATAACGGCGCGGAACTGTCAAGAACCAGGCCTTGCATCATCCTTTGTGAAGACCCGCAAATTATGATGTTTGTTTTATTTTGTTGATTATCAATTAATTTCTGGATGATGCTTGGCAGTTCCGGGGATTTCTGGACCAGGTAGGGGAATTCATCTATAATCAGGGTTGTACCCTTTTTAGCCTGATGTTGCAGAACCGACAACAAGGCTTCCCATGAAGGATAGTTTGCCTGTCCAAAGCCAGGGATTGTTCTACCGATCTCTATAGCAAGACTTTGAATTTGCAGAGGAGCTTCTTGCTGATCAGCAAGGAAATAAATATCTGTTTTTTTTGCAACATGTTGCAGCAGGGTTGATTTGCCGCATCGTCGTCGTCCATAAATGACAACCAATGAGGGATCAGGAGAGCCTAATACTCTTGTGAGTTTAGTGATTTCCCGCGTCCTGTTCATAAAATGCAATCTCATGTTACCCTCAGTCCGATAAAGTTAATGTGGCTTTGCAAAACGTGACATCCTTCAAAGTCTCTAAATATGTTTGTCACCCATTATGTTTAACAAACATAATGTTTAACGTCAAATCATTTTTAACGCCGCAAAAATTCAAAAGCGTATTGCCCTTGGCCGCAGCCCCATAAGTAGCAACTTTTTCCCCTACTCTTTCTGCTCTAATAAAAACGCAAGAAGCGCATATTTAACTTTGTCCGCCTTCTGCTGTATGAAATGAAAGGTACGAAAAATGCAAACGGTTTTTATTCCAACAGATCAAAAAGTTCCTTGATGATTTTTGGATGCAGTATCTTGCCTTGATGCCACGGCAGCACCATCCTTTGAGATCCTTTACGATAGATTCGATGGCTTCCCTTTTGCCTGGATAGTTTAAATCCAGCATGCAGTAGATACTTTTCAGCCTTTTTAGCGGTCAACTTCGGTAATGCTTCAAGCATGCACTTCACCAACGTCTATAGGTGCGATAATGTAAGACTTTTTCGTTATAGTCTTTCTTTCTTCATTACCAATATCTTCTAAATATAGTTCAATGGCCTCTTTAATGTTCTCTAATACTTCATCC
>JAHOYS010000257.1 GCA_019038815.1 Desulfobacterales bacterium
AAATTTTTTTTCCACATTCTGCTCAAATGTAATGATAATAACCCGTTCTCCTGCTCTGGTGCTGATATCAGTATGAAAACTGACAACTCTGATGCCGGTAATACCCATGATGACATCTTCCAGCATTTTGCTGGAATTTTCCAATAGTTTTGCCCGTACCTGCTTGATGAGTTGAATCCCATCAGCATCCTTTGCCAAATGCTGCTCTGCAGGTGTCAATACGCCTTTCAAGCGAATCAGCACCATGTCCTCAATGATATGGCTTCTCACGTCCACAGGACCCCGTCCCATATGCTCTTTTTCAAAAGCGATCAGTGCATTGCTTATTTCAGCCTCTAACTGCCCCTTGCTTTTCTTCTGAACCAAGCGAGTTCCTCCATTAATAATTCTTGGTTTACCTTTGGCCAATCTTACACCTCGATCCATTAATAAACAACCATAGCGAAAGAAGTTGCCACACGCCCCAAACAATTGCAAAATTTTTAAGATGTCTTGTTTATTTTAGCAAGATAAATTTTATTGGTGGATTATCATATCAATATATTTTGGCAATGTTAGCCGTTGTTTATATCAGGTATTTGAAAGAATTTTTATCTCCCTCTGCGGAAATGGAATATCAATATCATTCTCTTTTAACGCCTTGAAAACAGAAAGGTTAACCACATATGACATCTTGTAATATTTAGTGGTAGGCACCCAGTACCGAAAACCAATATTGATTGAAGAATCCCCGAAATTTTCTATACCCACAATGGGATCATTTTCAGTGTTCACATCTTTGTTGGCTGCCAATACAGATTGAATGACGGATATGGCCTGGTCCGGATCACTGTCATAACTGATGCCAATAGAGCCCTGCACAATTTTATTTTCCAGAGAATTATGAAGGATTTCACCAATGATACTCTTATTGGGAATGGTTATCAGCTCACCTTCTTCATCTGTCAGCAAAGTTGTTGCAAGCTTTATCTCCTCGACCACCCCGCTGACACCTGCCACAGCGATGGTATTGCCCACTGTAAAAGGCCTGGTCATGATAATAACAAGCCCGGCACCGTAATTGGACAACGGCCCCTGCAGGGCAAAACTGGCCCCAAATGCTACTGCGCCTACTGCGGCAATAAAGGGTGCGATGGTAATGCCAAATTTTCCTAAAGCAATTATCACTGCAAATGAAATGATAAGAATTTTCACGACGCCCGCTAAAAACATTGAAAGCGTTATATCGATATCTTTTTTCTGCATAACACCAAGGATCAGCTTGGCGACCCAACCGGCTAAGACCATGCCCAATATCAGAATAACAATTGCACCAATTACCTGAAATCCGTAATTAACGCCGAATTCAATCCCCATATCTATGAATTTCTGAATGGCTGTAAATTCTTCTTTCACGGTTTATCCCCCTCTTTATCTGATAAATATTTAAGTATTCACTTTTTTTATTTGGGTAGATTTTTATTAACCTTACATGGAGGTGGCAGCCCCTTTCCAATGGATGTAAAGCATTTTAACACAACATTAAATTCTATGTTCAAAGTGCTACCAAAATCAAATGAATCAAAATCCCATTCAACTTGATTGGAGAGTAACCGAATTTTTCAAAAAAATATCTGGCGATTCGGGAAATGTGATCTATATATTGGTACTTTATCAAGTGTAATCTCAAAAAGATTGCAGGATGGGTTATCAACTCTTGCCCTTTCCCTTGCTCTTGTTCTTGCTTTTACCTTTATCTTTAAATTTTATTTTGTTATTTTTAGAAACATCAGACATGTCATGATTTCGCTTTAAAGTATGGAATTCCTGTGATCCGGGTT
This sequence comes from Desulfobacterales bacterium, assembly GCA_019038815.1. GTDB lineage: Bacteria > Desulfobacterota > Desulfobacteria > Desulfobacterales > Desulfobacteraceae > Desulfobacula. The sequence continues at coordinate 1,821 of JAHOYS010000257.1, forward strand.
TGATGCCCAAGCTTTTGGCAAGTATACCCCAACCTTTCTTTTTTCTCTCTCTGTATTTTTCCATAACTTGATTTGTTGACTTTGATGCCATCTCCCCATAACGGAAAACCATGTAAGCATCCGCAGGATTCGTTACATCTCTGAGTACAGCTTTTATTTCTGTATCACCTACTTTAAAACGAGCTCTAAGCCTTGCTTTGAATCCTTCCGGGTCAGCTTCAGCTTGGATATTAAGATTTCTCATCCAGCTGAAATCTCCAGCTATAGCAACAGTGGGTGACGAAACAAGCAAAAACATAAAGGATACTAAAAACAACATTTTCTGCATCTTCATAA
>JAHOYS010000033.1 GCA_019038815.1 Desulfobacterales bacterium
GCAACTCCTGCTGTTGTGGCAATTTTAAATGCTATATCGGCAATGTCGGATATGAGTTTCAGGTATGGAACACGTTCAAGGTCTTCAGGGACTACAATGGTGTCCCCCGCCATTAGAACGGTACTGCCGAATTTTGAGAAAAAGCTGTTGCTCTGGGAGATGGAAAATATTTCCCCGTTTGCCTTTAAGATATAAATATAATCTTCATCCGCTGTTTTGGCTGTTCCGCCGCTTTTTGCCAGGTAAAAATCCAGATCCCGGTTGGGTTTATACAGAAAAGACCCGGGGGAATAGACACTGCCCACCACGGAAACAAAAGAGGGTTTTGGAGGGATGTCAAGGGTGTCTCCATCTTTGATCCTGAAATCATAAAGGCTGTCTTTAAAAGAGGGTAAATCTGCCAGGTTAATGGCAACCCGGCCTTCAGCCTTTATGGTTGAAAGTTGATCCAGCAGGTTTTTTGTGGTAGCTTCCGTCATTTTTGCTGCGGCTACATCTTCTTCCGCCACGGCTGTCTGAGCCATTGTTGAGGTGGACTGCATGATGGAAAGTTTCAGCTTTTCAATCATTTGATCAATGCTTTTCTGCTGAATCGCTCTGGCTTTTTGGGAGGTGTATTTTGCTCCGTAAAAATAGGCATATTCAGAAAAACCGCCGGCCCGTTTAATAAGGTCTGAGACTTTTTCCCCCTGCCTGATGGAATAGGTTCCGGGATAGGCAACCTCACCTGTAATGGTTACTTTCTCAACCAGTGAAGCATTCTTGATCCTGGGAACCAAAATTGAATCATAAGGCTTTAAGATAAAATTTGAATCTTTATTATAATCCAGCGGGATATAGCGAATTTGAATCCAATCCCCTTTGATCTCCTGTCTGGCAATTTCTATTTTTTGTGTCCTTGCACCGAATTTCATGCCGCCGGCCAGTGCCAGGGCATCCTTGAGTCTAAGGTCTGTTGTATATTCATATTGTCCGGGCTTCCATACGGCACCGGTTATTTCAAAATCTTCCCTGATACCAATGTCAGCTTTTGAAAGAATCCTTATTTCATCAAAGGGGTGAAGCAAGGCATCATACTCCCCTGTGAATACTTTTAAAAGGGGGAATTGATGGGGTGTTGTCCGGGTGGTTTCTGTATCATACCGGTATAACAGCGCAAACTCTGTTACAGCATCCGGCATTAATAAGGTTGGCGACGTAAGAATTTGTGACAATTTCATTCCCTGCCTGAAGTTAAACACATCAGGACTCCGGATATGGCCTTCCAGGCGCACCACATTGGGGAGCAGGGATGATGAAAATGTCAATTCCACAAGATCCCCGTTTTGAATGGAAACTTTTTCCCATTCAGCAATAGAGGCACTGTCAATATCATTGATGATAAAACTCTGATTATTTTCAAACCGGCGCAAATAGATACGGGACCCAAAGGCCTGGGGCAAAAGACCGCCTGCAATCTTTACCAGGTCATTAACATTTTTTTCTTTTTTTAATTCAAAGATGGCTTCATTGTTGACAGCGCCTGCAACGGCAGCCGTCTTTCCGATACCCGGCACAAAAATGACATCCTTGTTCTGAAGGATTGCATCTCCGCCCCTGCTTCCTTTGAGGAGAAGATCATATATATCTAAAGCCTTCATCTGTTTTTTTGCTCTGTTCAATTTGATCTTCCGCAATGTTCCAGACTTTTTCACACCACCGGCAGCCAGCAGACCGTCAAAGATAGTTGAAAAAGAGGGGAGTATATGCAGCCCCGGATTATTTACAGCTCCAACCACATAAACTTCAAGGCTTCTGAGTTTCGTGAGAGTGACACTCAGATTGATCCCCTGTATATATTTTTGCGCTTCTTTCCTGATGATTGATTCAACATTCCCATATCTCACACCTGCCAGGTGGATGATTCCTATTTTGGGAACACTTATCGTGCCTTCACGGTTCACCATAATGACGTATTCTACATCAACATTGCTGCCCCACAACCGGATGAGAAGCTGGTCTCCTGTTCCGAGAAGATATCCGGGATCAGGCAGTGCCAGACTTGTCGGCTGCGTCTTTGCCGAACCAAAAATATCGTAACCAAACTGCTTTAAATCACTGGAGAGACTTGATGAATATCCTTTCCTGTATTGCTGCTCAATGATGGAG
>JAHOYS010000126.1 GCA_019038815.1 Desulfobacterales bacterium
AATGCCAATGGCTTGGATAAAATTTCAGACCAGATAACGGCATTTTGCAATGGATTGGATTTCAAGCAATACTTTTCCCGCAAAGGATACAAAGGTTCTTTAACACAAGGTTCCTGTACGGATCTTCGGGATCGAATCCTCTTTTCTGCCGGCGGCTCTACTTTTTCAAGTTCAGACTCACTGAAATCAGCATCCTCGTCAACACTTTCAAAGACAGGGGGAAAATCTTCCTCTTCTGCAAGCGTTTCCCATACCGTACCCTGATCCTTGCTTGCCTGCTTTTGTTGCCGGGCTTGTTCTTCAAGTTCTCGGACAAATTGCTGGATCTGTTCACCGATCCGGCCAAATATGGATGGATTTTTCTTGGCTTTTTTCGGTGCTGTAGCTTTCTTCTTCCTGGCCTGAACCTGTTTTAAAATTGACGGCAGAACAAAAAAAGCAATGATAAAAAGAAACGGTATGATTGAATCAAAATCCATGGATCAGTCCTTTGTTGCTCGCCGGTCCCTGCCTTTGAAAAGGTGAAGGGACCGGCTTGTATCGTTATTGTTTAGGGTCTGAGTCTGACTCAGGTGTGGCAATCTGGTCTCTCATTTTGGTATCTGCGGAAATATTTTGCATCCTGTAATAATCCATGATACCCATATTACCACTTCTGAAAGCTTCTGCCATTGCCAACGGCACCTGGGCCTCAGCTTCAACAACTTTGGCACGCATTTCCTGGACACGGGCTTTCATCTCCTGTTCCTGGGCAAAGGCCATGGCACGCTTTTCTTCGGCTTTTGCCTGGGCAATCTTCTTGTCTGCCTCGGCTCGGTCGGTTTCAAGTTCAGCCCCGATATTTTTACCCACATCCACATCGGCAATATCTATGGATAGAATTTCATAGGCAGTTCCTGAATCCAGGCCTTTTTTGAGAACGGTTTTTGATATGGTATCTGGATTTTCAAGCACTTCCTTGTGGGTGACAGCAGACCCGATTGTGGTCACAATACCTTCCCCCACCCTTGCAAGGATTGTTTCTGCTCCGGCCCCTCCCACCAAACGGTCAATATTTGCACGGACAGTGACCCTTGAGATGGCTTTCAGCTGAATACCATCCTTTGCCATGGCTGCCACCAGAGGAGTTTCAATGACTTTGGGGTTGACGGACATCTGAACCGCCTCAAGCACATCCCGGCCGGCCAGATCAATGGCAACGGCCCGGTTAAAGGTGAGCTCTATATTGGCCTTGTCAGCCGCAATGAGTGCCTGGACAACACGACCGACGTTGCCGCCTGCAAGAAAGTGGGACTCAAGATCGTCTGAAGAAATTTCAATCCCGGCTTTAACTGCCATGATTTTGGATTCAACAATCAGCTTTGGCGGGACTTTCCTGAATCTCATAAAAATAATATTGATTAATCCGACCTTTGCACCGGATACCAGTGCCTGTAGCCACAGGGCTAAATATGAAAAAATAAAATAAAACAGCACCAAGCCTATAATGCCTGCAATAATAAACAAAATGTACATCAAATCCATTGAAAATTTCTCCTTTTATTCTGATTTTTCTACAATGATCCGATTGCCGGATACACCTGTGACAACAATGGGCGTATCTGCATCGATATATTCTCCGTCAGTCACCACATCCACGCGTTGTGAATTAATCTCGGCCATTCCTGCCGGACGAAGATCGGTGATAGATTTTCCTTTTATATTTATAAATGCTTCAAGTTCCTCTTTTTGAGAAACCACTCCATCCTGTTTTGATAACTCACGTTTTAATGATAAAGAAGATGTTGCAAGTATTTTCAGCCCTAAAATAATCGACATGGGAACCAGAACGATATCCAAGCCTGCAATGACCATCCCGGCGGTTGTAGATATGGTTGTAAACACCAGGTATAAAGAATAAAAAAATATGATAAGTGCAACGGCAGTCAGCAGTCCCAATGATGGAATAAAAATTTCAGCAATGATGACCAAAATTCCGATCACTTGAAGAAGAATGGGTAAGATATAGGGTTTCATTCCAAGCCTTTACATTTCAGGATGTTTTGGGTTTAACAATTACATGATTTTGTTCTATCTTGTCAATCATAACCGGTGTTCCCCGGTCAATAAATTCACCCCGGGTGATGGCATCGAT
>JAHOYS010000005.1 GCA_019038815.1 Desulfobacterales bacterium
CAAATCCATAATTTCAGCCTGAATCGTTACATCCAGAGCTGTTGTCGGCTCATCTGCAATAATAATTGCCGGATCAGATAATAATGAAATAGCAATGATAATTCGCTGACGCATCCCTCCGGATAATTCATGCGGATATTGATCAAGTCTCTGTTCAGGAGAGGGAATATAAACTTTTTTCAATTTTTCCAGGGCTATGGTTCTGGCCTCAGCTTTTGAAATATTACGATGGGCCCTTAAGGTTTCTATCATCTGAAATCCAATAGTAAACACTGGATTGAGTGTCATCATGGGGTCCTGAAAAATCATGCTGATTCTGTTCCCCCGGATGGTCCTCATCTTTGCATCCGGCCAGGAACTGATCTCCTGGCCCTCGAACATGATTCTGCCCTTTGAGATAAAGCCGGGTTTGCTGATCAGGTTAATAATGGAGAATCCGGTTACGGATTTTCCGGCCCCGCTTTCACCCACAATTCCCAGTTTCTCACCTTTATCAAGTGTGAAACTGGCACCGTCAATGGCCGTAATATCCCCTGACCTCAGGGCAAATTTAACTTCAAGATCTTGAACTTCTAAAAGATGTGACATCTTAAACTTTTATCCTTTATAAAGTTTCGGGTTAAGTACATCCCTGAGCCAGTCACCCAGAAGGTTGATCACAAGGACAAAAATCACCAGCCAGATTCCGGGGAATACCGTAATCCACCATGATCCTGAAAAAAAGAATTCCTGACCGGCCCGTATCAAAGATCCCAGAGAGGGTTTGGTAACAGGCATTCCAAGTCCTAGAAAGGACAGCGCTGCCTCGCTCATAACCGCATTGGCCACCTGTATAGTGGATATAACCATGACCGACGTCAGAGAATTAGGCAAAATATGACGGAACATGATGGTCCATTTTGGCAAACCGATAACCTTTGCCGCTTCCACATATTCCTTGTTTTTCTCTCCCATAACCGAAGCTCGGACGGTTCTTGCGAACATGGGCCAATTGGACAGGCCGATGATAATGGTCAACAAGGGAATGGCCAGCTGCTCAAAACTGCCCAGTCCGAACATCACCTGAAAAATGGCAGACAGGAAAATGGCCACCATCAAATAAGGAAATGAGAATTGGATATCGGCAACCCGCATGAGAATGGCATCGGTTTTTCCTCCCATATACCCTGCTAAAAGCCCAACCACAATCCCGATAACACCTTGAAGAATAACGGCACCAAACCCAATGATAATAGAGGTCCTCAGACCGTAGATCATGGTTGACAGCATATCCCTGCCCTGATTGTCCGTCCCAAGGGGGAATTCCCGGATGCCGTCTTCCATCCACATGGGCGGGATTTCGGAATTCATGATATCTATATTGGCAGAATCATATGGATTCATGGGAGAAACCCATGGTGCTGTGAAAGCCAGTCCTAAGAAAATAACCAGGATGATAAAGGAAGAAATCGCCACCTTATCCCGCTTAAAACTATATAAAAAATAAGACTCTTTAAATTTTTGTAATTTTGATTTCATTGTGTTCCTGCAATTCTAACGGTGGGATTGATAAATCCATAGAGAATATCCACAACCGTATTAACAAATACAAACAGACAGGCCACCACCACGAGATATGCGATGAGCAACGATGTATCAGCCCTATGCACTGCCTCTAAAAACATGAACCCCATGCCGGGCCACTGGAATACCAGTTCTGTGAGCAGGGTAAACGCAAACATGATACCGATCTGAACGCCAAATACCGTTATTACCGGCAACAATGTATTTTTAAAAGCATGGATCATCCATACCCTCCAGGGTGACAGTCCTTTAGCCCAGGCATATTTGATATACTCAGTTTCCAGAACCTCCATCATTTCAGACCGAATCAAACGGATAAAAAGAGGCAGCATCAGGGTCGACAAAGACACACAGGGTAAAATCAGGTGTTTGATCCCGTCAATAGACAGAAAACCGGTGGTCCAGTACCCACCCAGCAAGGAGATGGTCTCTCCGCGTCCAAAAGAAGGCAGGATCTGCCAGTGGATGGCAAAGAGAAAAATGAGCAGGATAGCCGTCAAATAGACCGGCATCGACACCCCGAGGGTGGAAAAACTCATGGTAAATCTGGATAAAAGACTTTTAGGCC
>JAHOYS010000229.1 GCA_019038815.1 Desulfobacterales bacterium
TAGAGTACCAGGAGTAAATCAAGCACTTTTTTTTATTAATTTTTTGGACATACTCCCCCTATCCGATTGAGTCGGTTTTTAAAATACTTTTCAGAGACCGACTTAAATTTTAAAATCATAGGTTCTCCAAATTCTGCGTTGCTGGTGACATCCCATGCCCGTATTTCCAACTTTGACATACTGGTATAACAAGATCTCTTCAATATTAAATTAAGGATCAGAGTACCTTGGAGCCATAATTTTTATATTGGAGCGGACATGGTAGACATTCTATAAATAGCCGTCATCACATACTTAATATCCTGAATGTCATGCGACAATATAACAATAGCCATCCTGTCCGCATAATTTATCAAATCTTAAATTTTAAAAATAAGCTCAGCTTGTTTTTATTTTATAGACTGAGTTCTATTTCATAAAGCTCCTGTATAATGTTGCGCCACTGGCCTAAAGGCATGCCTTTATCAAAAGCGATATCCAATGCCCGCGCCCTATACCATTTTTCAGTAAGTTTTGGCCAGGTACTAAGATAGTAGCCAGCTCGATCTCCCATTTTAGCAGTATTCACTCGCAAGCTTTTTGGTAGATAGGTTTGGGAAGTTTTCATCATGGAAATTGCCATACGTAAAAATCTTCTGCTCATACCAAAATCTGCATGTTGCCCCTGTGCATCGCGCCTTTTATAATCTGACTTTAAGTCATCGGGTCCAAATATACCGATATGACCAGCTGACTGAACTACATAGTTTTTCAGTATGCGGTTACAGCGTTTTGCAACTTTTTTGACCCGGGTTTTCCCCTGGGCTCCGCCGGTTTGCTTAACCTTTGGAATGATGCCGGAGTATGAAACCAAATTACTTAAAGATTTTTGTTTGTAGGGATCTCCAATCTCAGATGTTACTCCAGCAGCTAAAGTGATACCTATACCCCGAATACTGGTTAAGAATGCTCCAGGAGTTTGAGCTAAATATTGAGCGATTTCCTTGTTAATATGGTCAATATTTTCCTGAAGACAAGTTAAAAGCGTAACCTGCATTTCCAACGAAATCTGTAATGCTGCAATATGATCTGCAGGGGGCAAAAGAACCTGAGACGCATATTCCTGAAGTTTTTCAGTACAACGATCTGGGTGATGGACCAAATGACTGGCAAGAAACTTTGATAATGTAACTGGCCTGCGTCGAAGAATTTGATGCGCAGAGAACTTGTTTGCCATCAAAGCCAGGGAACCTTTTGAAAATGGAAAGATTCCACTTTTTTTTTCATTTAAGAATCCAGGGAATATCCTATCAACAATGGTATGAATTCTGCTCCTTACTGCTGTCGAAATACTCACAAGCTTTCGTCTTTGTCGAACAAGCGTTCTTAAAGTCCAATAAATTCCAGATTGGGCAGGAGAACAATTGCCCCTACAGCTTATAAGCATTTTACAGATGCCCATTAAATCTAAGCGATCGGTACTTGCCTGCATATTTTCACGTTGTTTCTTTGCATCATGAGCGTTTACTCCTGCCACCAGACAATTTTCTGAACGTAAAGCAAATATAAAGTTATCAGCATATGAGCCACAATCTTCACCTCCATAAAAAATATGTTCAGGTTTAATACCATGATGACGACAAGATTTCGTAACTTGATCAATCAAAAATTTTTTGCCTTCTGGTGAATTCTTTACTGAGAAAGGCTTTCTGATAATTTTCCCATTGCCGTTACAAAACATGACTACATGATCCTTTTTAGCATAATCCATTGGGACACACATCACTTTGGATCTATTCCCGGCCATCTCGAATATGGCAAGGATTTCTTGACTTTGGTTTTGAAAAATGTTTCTCTTTTTCATAGTGGGGGTTCCTCCTCAATTTTTTCAACTGCTTTTTGCAGATTGATCTTATAAACATATCACCGATTTAGTTCGGATGGTTCTTATTGAGGGGGAACTTCTCCTTTTATAATAAAAAATCATTCCGTGCTCAGCTTAAAATATACAGGAAAAATGAAACTGTTATTCAAAAAGAATTGAGCCATGAATTTGTGTGAGATAGTTTGAAGGGCTCTCACAAAATCACACCATCAATTATTTTTAAAGGTACCAATATA
>JAHOYS010000370.1 GCA_019038815.1 Desulfobacterales bacterium
CAAAATTATTTTCTGGCAATGAGGACAAAATCAAGTAGGTCTACTTATCATGAAAGATGCAGGCCATCCCTGTGTCCATTTGTAATTCGAGGCATTTGTTACAGGAGATGCAGAGAGCAGGCGAAAGATCACCTTCGAACCATCGATTGGCTAAATTAGGTTCCCTGATAAAGGGTCGGCTCATGGATACTGCATCTATTTTTTCGAGGGTTTTTTCTATTTTTTTAGGATTTCGCCACCCCTCGACTGAAATAACAGGGCAATTGACTTTTTCTTTTATCAACAAGGCATATTTTAACAAAGAGCCTTCTTCGAAGGGTGCTGGAAGGATATGATCCCAGCCTCCTTTTTTACCACCCTCCGGAGTCCCGGCGCTAACTTCAATGGCGTCAATGCCCATGGCATCCAGTATGGCCGCTGTATGGGCTGTTTCATATGGCTCCACACCACCGGGAAATCCGTCATAGGCGCTCATTTTGATAAACAAGGGAAAATCCTTGCCCACTGCTCCCCTGATTGCTTCATATACCTGGCAGAGCAATCGGGTGCGGTTTGCAAGAGAGCCGCCGTATTGGTCTTTCCGAAAATTTCTGGACGGGCTTAAAAATTGGTTAATCAGGTATCCGTGGGCGCTGTGGATTTGAACCGCATCAAAACCGGCTTTTTTAGCCCTTGATGCAGCCATGGCATAATCATCCACAATCTTCAGGATGTGATCCTGTGTCAACTCTTCTACAGGGTGACCGAATAGGGGATCAATCATGGCAGAAGGACCGAGAAGCACTTCTCTTTCTGACAGGGTGGCCGGATTTACGGTGGCACCACAATGCAATAGCTGGGCTGCAAGGATGCCACCGGCTTCCTGGGTTGCTTTGCATAATCGCTTTAAAGGTTTGATAAGGTTATCATGGTCCATTCCAATGCCATTATTACCCCATTTACCCTCAAGACTGATATGGGCTGTACCGGCTATGATCAGGCCAACTCCTCCCCTGGCCAGTTCTGTGTCGATATCTATCAGCCTCTGGGTGGGAGCACCTTCCGGGGTTGCAAATCCTTCATCTGTGGCACTGCGTACTAAACGGTTTTTTATTTCAAGAGTTCCCATTTTCCAGGATTGGTTCATTCTGTTCATTTTGCTATCTGCCTTTGTTGGAAAAAATGTTTGGTTGCCCATAACTGAATAGGTCAATTCATCTATTTTTATATCAACAATAGAAAAATGTAAATTAAATTTGAATACCAAAAGTTCATGAATGACCTCAAAAATATACCAAGGCTGAGAAACTTATTTTTTAAATATCTTTACTGATTTCTGAGATATTGTTACAGACTCTTGAGTCAACTTTTTTTATTTATCTGGTCGGATATCATTTAAATTTTCATACTATACGATTTGCTATCAATAAATTGAAAAATATACGGGCAATCGGTAATCTACTTGTTGTGCGTTTGAGGAGAAAATCTGTGACAGCGATTCGTCGGATTGCACTTGCGGTTATTTTATTTCAAATCTGCTTTGTGTTCATTGCTGTAGCTGATGATCAAAAGGCATGTTTCTATCTGGATAAAATGAAAATCCAGAGCGAGATTATGCCCGTGGTTTTCGTCAGGACTGGTACCTTAGGCCAAAAGGACTCTATCCTCCTGGATAAGAACGGATTGTTTCAAGGGGACAAACGGCTATGTCAGTGGTCCCTAAATGGTGGGAGTGGCACAAAAGAACAATTCTCACTCGATGGGAATTTTGCAGTTCCCATTCTATATACAACCTGCGAAGCCCCCTTTAGTCACGAGTATACAGGCGTGGGATTTGGCGACTGGTATTTAACCCTGTGTGGGATGGTTTCAGGTGAAAACCTTTATGTAAGCTATGGAGATGATAAATATTACGTTTCAGTGGAATCGTTGATTCAATGGACAAAATATACGCCGGGGGAGTTTCCAGTTAAAGGAGATAAGGGCCATTAAAGGTGCCACCGCACAACCTGTAAATTCAGCGGATCCAAAGGGCCGGGCCGCTGATTAATTCGTTCAATTATATTCACTGACAAGTTA
>JAHOYS010000326.1 GCA_019038815.1 Desulfobacterales bacterium
CAGGATTTTTCCCGCAGTTGTAAAATCGTTTCTGTATACGGATCTTAAAAGCTCGGCTCTTAAGACAGGCATGTTTTTGGGGTCACCTGTTCCAAGAAAAAAGTGACACTTGTCCGCACATGCGCCGCAGCGCACACAGATATCCATGAATACTTTGAATGTTCGAAATTTTTCCAGGCGTTCCTTGATTCCCTGGTGAAGAATTTCCTGCCAGTTATCAGGCAGTTTCCAGTCATCTTCAAGGGGATTCCAAGGCCTGGCATTGGGCAGGCTCAATGTCTCTACACTTTCAGCCTTTGCCGCATAACAATACATTCCTGGTCTGATCTGGATCGAAGTATCCATCCAACTGCCCGATTCCGGGCCATAGTCTATTTTATCTAATAATTCATCCGATTTGATTTCGTCAGACATCTATTACTCCTTTTTATCCAATGGCTTATCCACTGGCAGGCCAGCTTCAATCATTTTTTCTCTGAAGTGATCCTCATACTGTTCATAGGTATGGGTCTCCACATCATAGTTCCAGGGGTTGATATGTCTTTCTGCACGGGTGTTATTTGCCATATTCCTTGTGGGGCTTAAAAAGATTCCGCCCATGTGCATGAGTTTACTTAAAGGAAAATATGCAAAAAGAATACTTACCAGAAATATATGGCCGTAAAAAAGACCGCCAACACCTTCGGGAATTGTCGGGCTGAAGGTTGCAAGGCCCATGGTAAGCGTTTTAATACCGATAACATCAACCTTTGTAAAATATCTCATGGACAAACCGGTTGCTGCAATCCCGATGATAAGGAATAACGGGAAGTAGTCAGCCGCCTGGGAGACATAGGTGACTTTGGCATCAAAGATTCTTCTTGCAAGCAGAAACAGTGCCGCTGCAAGTAATACAACACCTGATAACATGATTCCGGGAAGTCCCAGCTGTACGATACCATCAATATATTCTAAGAATTTGATACAGGAGGGTACAGGGGAGGTAAAAAATCTGAAATGCCTTAGCAATGTAACCAAAAAGGAATAATGAAAGGCAAGGGCGCCTATCCAGAGGAAAATTTCCCAGGAATAGGACAGCCTGTTTGAAACATTTCTGTTGAACGCTGCCTTTGTGTTTCTGAACAGAGACCTGAAAAGAAAAATTTCAAGAATCATACGCACAAACACACCTGTTGAAGTATCAGGGTTGTCAATGGCGTTCTGTTTTATCCACGGCAGAGATTTCTGTTGCCCGCAGGTTGTCGGAATCCTGAACGGGACAGCAGAAGATGCCCATCCCAGAACTTTGTATACAAATCCGGCAAGGAAGGCAATAATCGCTACATAGGGAAAAACAATTCCGAAGAACCACTGAAGCCCTGCTCCCTCAACACCTGTGTATGCTATTAAAAAAAGCAGAAAAACAGCTGTCAGGGGGATCAAGTACTTTTGATTCATATTATAACCACCTCATTATTTTATGCATGACAAACCTAAATTTTGTCATGCAGGTTAAGATTTTTTCGAGCCAATCAGATCTTCTTCCGAAAGCTCAGTTACTAAACCCGCCCTTTCAAAGGCCCTGTGAATGCGTCTTTTGCTTTCAGTGGCCTTTAAAAGGAATATTTCTTCTTTACATTTCATAAGCTTGTTGAATGCCGCCAGCGCAATTTCATCAACAAGCTTGTCAAATTCTCTGATCAGGTTGTCATCAAGGATATTCTCGCCAATTTTCTTTAAAGCAAAAACAAAACTGACAGCCTCGGAAGCACAAAATGCCTGCACCGCCCTGATACGGATTACCGGATCAAGCGCTTTTTCAAGCATTTCCTGATTGAAATCCTCTATAATAAGATCAAAGACATCTTCAATGGTTTCACGAGTAGCCGCCCCGACCGGATTGTCAAACCGGTTGGAATCTTTACCCAGCACTTTTGCACTTTGCACAGGATATGTATCAATTGTTGCCCGGAACCATTGTTTTATAAAGGCACTTTTATTTTTCTTAAGTATTTGTTTTAAGCTCATTATTTTTTAAATAATATATATAAAAATTAAAATATTTTT